>NZ_BMOM01000051.1 GCF_014647075.1 Deinococcus aerophilus
CGCCCCTCCTCAAACCACCCTTGAGGTCGGCTGGCAACTCGTTTTCCGTCCAATCTCATAAAATCTGTCAGGCCGCCAGGTACAGGCCCACTGCTGTAGCCTCATCCACCCCCATTACCCGGACGTTACGAGGCCTCGGCGTTCAAAGCCGGTATCACCGGGGGCGGACTGTGGCGGGTATGATCCGGCCGTGATGGCTGGTACTCGGTCAGGTGGTGGATTGGGATGTTTTCTGAACCTGCCCTCGGCTCCTGAGCACACCCTTCCTGGCCACCGGCACGTCAATTCCCCCGGGTGGCCCCCCCTGCGCACGTGGCGACGGCAGCGGGGGGGCTGACCGTGGCGTCCTACGTTTACCCTGACCTTGCCCGCAGCCCGTTCCCATCTTCCCTGACGGGCCACCCGGCCTGACCCTTCATGGTCGGCTTTCCAGATCCTTGATCAGCGCCTTCATTTCGGCAATTTCCCGAACCTGGGGGGAATCACGCTGGAGCGGGCTGAGGGTTCCGGTTGTGCACGAACTTCACGCGGTTCAGCGAGAGCGCATTCAGGGTCACAATCACCGTGCTGGCACTCATCAGCAGGGCGGCCCATTCCGGGCGCAGCAGGATGCCCAGCGACGGGTACAACACCCCGGCGGCGAAGGGAATGGCCAGCAGGTTGTACCCGGCGGCCCAGAACAGATTCTGTTTGATCTTGCCGCGTACCTGCCGGGCCAGCGTGATGGCCCCGGCCACACTGGCCGGATCGCTGCGGACCAGCACCACATCCGCCGTCTCCACCGCCACGTCTGTTCCTGCGCCGATGGCAATCCCCACCGCGGCCTGTGCCAGCGCGGGGGCATCGTTGACGCCGTCGCCGATCATGGCAACGGCACGGCCCGCATCCTGCAATTTCTTGACCTGGGCTGATTTCTCTTCCGGCAGCACATCGGCGATCACTGTGTCCAGGCCCAGCTCGCGGGCCACCGATTCTGCCGTGCGCCGGTTGTCGCCCGTCAGCATCACGGTCTGGATGCCCAGGTCATGCAGGGCCTGAACCGCCACCTTTGCTGAGGGGCGCACCCGGTCTGCCACCGCCACGACGCCCAGGGGCTGACCGTCCGCGGCGACGAACATGGGGGTCCTGCCGTCTGCGGCCAGGGTCTCTGCTTCCTGGACCAGCGAACCGAGGGCCACGTTTTCCCCGTCCATCAGTTTGCGGTTGCCGATCAGGATGAGTCGGCCTTCTACCCGTGCCGTCACGCCCTGGCCCGACACCGAGTCGAAGTCCTTTGCCTCGCTCAACGCCATGCCCCGTTCCCTCGCCCCAGCGACGATGGCCGCCGCCAAGGGGTGCTGCGAGGGCTGATCGGCAGAGGCGGCCAGGCGCAGAAGTTCGCTCTGGATCACACCGCCTGCGGGCCGCACATCGGTCAGGGCCGGTTTGCCCTCGGTCAACGTACCCGTCTTGTCGAAGACCACGGTGTCGATGCCGGCGGTGGCTTCCAGCGCGCCCGCGTTCTTGAACAGCACCCCTTCCCTGGCGCCCTTGCCCACACCGACGGTGATGGCGGTGGGCGTGGCCAGTGCCAGCGCGTCGGGGCAGGCGATCACGATGGCCGACACCGCTGCCGTCAGCGCAAAGACCACGCTCTGGCCCAGCAGCGTCCAGACGATGAACGCCAGCAGACCGCTGCCGATGGCGACGAACACCAGGTATTTGCCCGCTGTGTCGGCCAGGCGCTGGGCAGGCGCTTTGCTGGCCTGGGCATTTTGCACCAGCGCCACGATGCGGCTCAGCGCGGTGTCTGCCCCGACGGCGGTGGCACGCACCTGAAAGGCTCCGGTCTGGTTGACGGTGCCGCCGGTCACGCGGTCCCCCGCCGCCTTGCCCACCGGCAGCGGCTCGCCGCTGATCATGCTTTCGTCCACGTAGCTCTGTCCCGACGTCACGTCGCCGTCCACCGGCACGCGGTCCCCGGGACGCACGGCCAGGATGTCGCCCACGACGACCTGCGACAGTGGCAGCTCCACCTCCTGGCCGTCCCGGACCACACGGGCGGTGTCGGGGGCCAGTTTGAGCAGGGCCTCCACGGCGCGTCCGGTGGCAAAGCGCGAGCGCATCTCCAGCCAGTGGCCGATCAGCGAGAAGGTGGTCAGCATGGCGGCGGCCTCGAAAAAGACGTCCTGCGACCCCAGGAACACGGTGGCCCACACCGAGTACGTGTAGGAGACCAGGATGCCCAGAGCAATCAGGGTCATCATGTTGGCCTCGCTCCGCCGCAGGGCCCGCCACGCGGCGGAGATGAACGGCCATCCGCCCCACCACACCACCGGCGTCGCCAGAATCAGGCCGAACCAGGCCATGTCCAGCCCGAAGGGCGGCGCATACCGGAAGCCCAGCGCCTCGCCAATCGGGGAGAACAGGACGATGGGAAGGGTCAGAATCAGCGAGACGATGAAACGGCGCAGCATGTCCGCCACCATCGCCTCGCCGTGGCCGGCGTGTTCGTCGTGCCCAGCGTGGGAATCCCCGTGATGGGCATGGTCATGCGCGGCTGGCCCCGCCGGATGACCGGGCTGGGACACCGAGGGTGCGCACTCCTGGCAGGTACAGTCATAGCCCGCCGCATGCAGCCGCTCTTTCAACGCGGCCTCGGTGACGACGGCGGGATCGTACTCCAGGTGGGCCACCCCACGCGTACGGTCCAGATGGGCGTGGTGGACGCCGGTGACATGGGCCAGATCGTTTTCCAGTCCGGCGTACTCGCCCGCGTCGAAACAATCTTTGAACTCCACTTCGAGGACGCGGCGTGACCCCGCCGCGGGCTGATGCTGGTGCGTCATGGGTGGACCTCCGCAGGTCTGTGCCCGGCTGACGGGCCGGGAACCAGGAATTTGGCCGACGTGTGGTGCTGCGCAGGGCCACGTGACAGGTCGAAGCTGGAGCGGAAATTCGCGGGGCGCCCGATTCCCGCCTATCGCAGCCGCATCGTGGTGACGCAGGTATCACTGCCCGCGTGTGTGCTCAGCACACCGCTGGTGGTTTTTCCGCCCGTCTTCAGCGAGACCTGATAGGTCTGGTCGCGGTCGAGCCACACCTCCACAAAGCCGTTGCTCAGGGTCTTCACGGTTCTGTGCATGACCGTTTTGCCCGCCTGGTTCCTGACCAGGATGTTGACGGGAGTGTTCACGAGTTCACCCTGACAGCCGGACATGGAGTGGGTTTTGCAGGAGTGGGTCTGATTCACGTAAGGGGCAATGGCCACCACCATCTGCTCGGAAGGCAGGGCCACGCTGTTCTGCTGCCCGTCGGGGAAGCGGAACACCACCGCCTCGCTGGTCACGTAACTTTGCAGGCCGCCCGCGTTGCGCCATTGGTTCGCCTGGGCCAGAGCCTGGTGCGGCGTCAGACCCCGCAACTGAGCGGGGCTGGGCATGACGGGCTGCGCGGCAGCCAGCAATCCTGCGCTGACCACCGTGAGGAGAAGCGTCGCTGTCGGTGTACTCATGCCCATGACGCTAATGGCGTCCTGTTCAGCTTTCGTAAAGCGCTTTCCGAACCGGTTTGCTTTCAAGCACCAGCTCCGGTGTGCATTTGAGTGGGCAGGACGGTCACCCTGAACGACCCGCTGAAAATGGTCCCCGGTCCTTTCTGCCTCTAGGCTCCTGACGGTCGGGAACGTGCGCCGCATGGCAAACAGGTGCCACAGGCGCTGCGGCCGGGCAGGTCCCGGCTGACCGTTCAGCTCAGCTGCTTCCTGGGGCCGGACCGAGGATCGGGGTTGGTCGGGCTCAGGTTGCCCTTGATCAGGGCCGCTGAACAGGGCTATGAAGACATGGTGGGCCGGGCGTATGGCCGCACCGCAGAGATGGCCGGCAATCCAGCACAGAGGACGAACGGAGGTGTTCAGGGATGAAGACCGGCAGACGGCTGACCCGCACCGAGCGGCGTCTTCCTGAACTGCTGGGAAGCGCACATGCTGGATCAGCCGAGAAGTGATCGGTCGGGACCGAGGACGGCCAGGGCATGATGGTGGGGGACTGAAGTTCTTACGCCCCATCGTGTGGGACGGGGCACGGTGACGCCCACGGAACTTTGCAGCGCTCGGGGCAACCGCTACACCGGGACAGGGGCCACCCCGAACCTGACCCGAACGACGCTGCGTCTGCAGGGTGGCAAGATGTGCAGCCGGTCAAGGCCGTCACCGGAGACATCCGGGGGTACGGCTGGTACGGTGTCTCTTCCGGCGGGGTCAATTCAGACCCGTACCGATTCAGGAGGTTCGCATGACCGACTTTGCCCTCAAGCGCACGTTCGAAGCCGATGTGGACGCCGTTCTCGAACGACTGAAGACTGCACTCTCGGCCGAGGGTCTGGGTGTGCTCTACACCCTCGAATTCAGCGACATCATCGCCGATAAGACCGGACACCAGCTGGCAGGCCGCGTGGTCGGGCTTGGGGTCTGCTCGCCGGACCTTGCCCGACAGGCCCTCGAGCTTGACCCGAACGTCGCCGCCCTGCTGCCCTGTGGCGCGTTTGTGAGCGGAACACAGACCGGCACCGAGGTGGGCTTTCTCGACCCGGTTCTGGCGCTCGGATTGACACAGAACGAGGCGCTCGGCCCGCTCGGAGCCCAGGCCAGCTCGATGCTCCAACGGGTTCTGGACGCGATGTGAACCGGTGAGGTGCGGACTGCCAACCGTTGAATCCCAGGAGTAATGGCATGTTCCGGGCCTCTGAGCCGAGCTGACCGTGCATCTCCACCGTCAGTGGGCGCTGTGCCGGGAACCGACACAAACACCGCAGCGCGGCGAAACTTCCCGAGGAGCCGTGGTCATGGAAGGCACCCGGCCAGATGGCTTCACCGCTGGGCACGACCACATTGCAGGAACCACCAGTGCACAAAGCTGGTGGTCCCTACTGCGGGGAGATCAGCCGCGTCCCTTTTCCTTTCCATTCAGCACCGTCAGTGGTCGTGCCCGTCGTCATGTCCTTCGGCCGCTGCACCCGGGGTCTCTGCCGGCATCACTGCGGGAATGGGAGCCGCAGTCTCCTCGGTCGCCTGCTCGGCGGCACCTTGAGGGGACGGATGGGTCGTGGGAACTGTTCCGGCCTCTGCGCCGTGGGCATGGCCGGCGGGCGTGGCCACGACTTTGGACAGTGCACCCAGGCCTCCGAACAGCAGCGCGGCCACGCCCAGGGTGCCGGCTGTCAGCCGGATGACCTTGCGCCCCAGCGTCAGCCTTTCGCGCACGGCGAACGCCGCCACAGCCAGAAGCAGGCCCACGGGGATCAGGACCGTGGAGTAAAGGGGATTGTCCAGGTAATGCTGGATTCCGCCCGTCATCATGCCGATGCCCACAGAAAGAACGAAGGACACCAGCAGAAACGTGCCCAGTCCGGTCGCGCGCCTGTTTTTCTGAATGACGTACTCCTGCAGGTAGTTTCCGGCCGTGAAACACACCACGCCGACCGCAGCGAGCGTGATGTAGAAGACGGTGTTCTCCCCGAGTCCCAGGTGAACGATTCCACCGGCGATGAAGCTGGTGGACGCCAGCATCAGAAAGTACGCGGTAAAGGGCAAGAGCAGCCGGCTGCGGACCGAGTGCTGGCTGGAGAGAGGGGCTTCCGAGAAAGCGTCGGGGTGGGAGGAGGTCACAAGACCAATTTTGTGGGCCCGCAATTAAGTTTGTGTAAAGTCCGGCCCGAGGTTTCACACCACCCTGACGTAAGACCATCCGCAGCAGTGGCAGTATATGTGCTGAGCCTTCCGCAGACGTAGCTCCGGACCTGCGGTGGTGGACCTGCCGGCGTGCGGTCTCAGGCGAACCGGGCGCCGGCAGGTCCACACGAAACGTCTCCTGCAGGCCACCGGGCCGCAGGAGAACGCTGCTCCATCTTCACTCTTCACTTCAGGTGTACTTGAGGGCTTCCATCAGTTCCTCGACGATCTCGATGCTGTCTCCCCGCTGGTGGGCGGTGGCGACGTGCGCTTCCAGGTGACCGCGCAAGACCACCTCTCCCGCGCCGGACAGGGCGCCCTGCACCGCCTTGATCTGCCGCAGCACATCCACGCAGTAGGCGTCCGGGTCATCCAGCATTCCGACAATGGCGTCAAGGTGTCCACGCGCGATTTTCAGGCGCCGGGAGGCCCGCTTGCGGGCGTCGTCCGGCATGCACAGCCGGTCCGACACGCTGCACGCGGGCGCGGACTCACTGGCGGAGCTGGGCACCGTAGCCTTCGTCCCTGACGGCCGCCACCAGCGCCTGCGGGTCAGCCGGACCCCGCACCTGGGCCGTGCCCTCGGCCAGATTGACCGCGGCGTCCTCGACACCGGGCACCGACTGGAGGGCCTTGGTTACAGCAGTCTGGCAGTGTCCGCAGGTCATGCCGCTCACGATCAATTCCGTCGTCATGACCAGAGCTTATATCCTCCCCCGGAGGGTGTCAAGATGAGGGGTAGCACCGTCCCTGGGCTTTCCGGGCATTAAGGCAAACTCCCACCTGCGAGCCTTGATTCCAGCAGTGGATTTTCCTATATTTGCCTAAATCCCCCCTGGGGGGATAAGGAGAGGTATGACGACGCGCGAACCAACCGTGATTGAAATCGGCGTGCAGGGCATGACCTGTGCAAGTTGCGTGGGCCGGGTGGAGCGGGGCCTGAAAAAGGTGGAGGGGGTCGAGGACGCCGCGGTCAATCTGGCCACCGAACGCGCCCGCGTGCGCTTTGATCCAGCCCGGACCGATGCACGGACATTGATCGCCACCGTGCGCGACGTGGGCTACGAACCCGTCACGGCCGAGCTGGAGTTGCCGATCACCGGGATGACCTGCGCGAACTGTGTGGGCCGGGTGGAGCGCGCCCTGAGCAAGGTGAACGGCGTGCTGAGCGCCAGTGTCAACCTCGCCAGCGAACGTGCCCAGGTGGTTTACCTGCCGGTGGCCACCACCCCCGGCCAGCTGCGCGCCGCGGTGCGTGAAGCCGGATACGAAGTGCTGGAGCAGGAACAGGGTGCGTCGGGTCCGGACACCCAGCAGGCGGCGCGCGAGGCCGAAGTTGCTCACCTGCGCGCCCAGGTGGTCTTCAGCGCGGTCTTCGCCGTGCCGCTGCTGCTGATCGCCATGTTGCCGATGCTGTGGCCGGCCCTGGAGCGCAGCTTGATGGCGTCCATCGGCATGGGCGCGCTGAACTGGATCATGCTGGCGCTGGCCGCGCCGGTTCAGTTCGGTCCCGGACGGCGCTTCTACCGCCTGGGATGGGCCAGCCTGAAGCACCGCAGCCCGGACATGAACGCGCTGGTGATGATCGGCACGTCCGCTGCCTTCTTCTACAGCCTGGTCGTGACCCTGGCTCCACAACTGTTTCCGGTGGGGACCGCCCACGTGTACTACGAAGCGTCCGGCGTGGTGATCACGCTGATCCTGCTGGGCAAATACTTTGAGGCGGTGGCCAAGGGCCGCAGCAGCGCGGCCATGAAAACCCTGCTGTCCCTGCAGCCCAAAGAAGCGCGGGTGCTGCGGGATGATGTGGAACGTCTGTTGCCCGTGGACGAGGTGCAGGTGGGCGACACGCTGCGGGTTCTGCCCGGCGAGAGCATTCCCCTCGACGGCGAGGTAATGAGCGGTCAGAGCTATGTCAACGAGAGCATGATCACCGGTGAGAGCGTGCCTATTCAGAAAGCCGGGGGGGCGGCCGTGATCGGCGGCACCCTCAACGGCAACGGGGCGCTGACCATCAAGGCCACCCGCGTCGGCAACGACACCGCTCTGGCCCAGATCATCAAGCTGGTCGAGACGGCGCAGGGCAGCAAACCCCCGATCCAGGGTCTGGCGGACCGGGTGGTGGCGGTGTTTGTGCCCATCGTGCTGGTGATCGCTGCCGTGACGTTCATGACGTGGCTGCTGCTGGGCGGTGAGGGTGCGTTTGGTCAGGCACTCATCAACATGGTGGCGGTGCTGATCATCGCCTGCCCGTGTGCGATGGGCCTGGCCACCCCGGTCAGCGTGATGGTGGGCACCGGCAAGGCCGCCGAGCTGGGGGTGCTGTTCAAGAGTGGCGACGCGCTGGAAGGGCTTCAGGCCGCGCAGGTCGTGGCTCTGGACAAGACCGGAACGCTGACGCGCGGCCGGCCGGAACTCACCGATCTGAGCGTGCTGCCCGGATTTGCGCGTGCCGACGTTCTGCGCCTGGTTGCCAGCGCCGAACAGGACAGCGAGCATCCCATCGCCCGCGCCGTCGTGAACGCCGCCCAGGCCGAGGGTCTGCCGCTGACCGCGACCGACTCGTCGCAGGCCGTGCCGGGCTTCGGCCTCGACGCGGTGGTGGGCGGGATGCGGGTGCAGGTTGGCGCGGACCGCTACATGGCGCAGCTCGGCCTGGACGCGGCGTCCTTCGGGACGCAGGCCGCGCAGCTGGGCGATGAGGGCAAGACTCCGCTGTACGTGGCGCTGGACGGTGCGCTGGCGGCGATCCTGGCCGTGGCCGATCCGATCAAGGACGGCAGCCGGGAAGCGGTGGCGGCGCTGCACCGCCAGGGCCTGAAGGTCGCGATGATCACGGGCGACAACGCCCGCACCGCTCAGGCGATTGCCCGTCAGCTGGGCATCGACCGGGTTCAGGCCGAGGTGTTGCCCGGCGACAAGGCCAAGGCGGTCCGGGCCCTGCAGGAAGGAGGGCAGAAGGTGGCGTTCGTGGGCGACGGCATCAACGACGCGCCCGCCCTGGCCCAGGCCGACGTGGGTCTGGCGATTGGCACCGGCACCGATGTGGCCGTAGAAACGGCGGACGTGGTCCTGATGTCGGGTGACCTGCGCGGCGTGCCCAACGCTGTGGCGTTGTCGCGCAGCACCCTGCGCAACATCCGGCTGAACCTGTTCTGGGCCTTCGCCTACAACGTGCTGCTGATTCCAGTGGCCGCAGGCGTGCTGATTCCCGCCTTTGGCCTGCGGCTGAGTCCGGTGCTGGCCGCCGCCGCGATGGGCTTTTCCAGCGTGTTCGTGCTGACCAACGCCCTGCGGCTGCGGGGGTTCCAGCCGCCCCTGCCCCCCAGTGCGCCCCGGCCCCAGCCCGACGGCGACCGTGAAAGGCAGCCTGTGGCCACCTGAGCGGCTGCTCATCCCTCACTTCTTCGCCCCCATTCCAGGAGACCTGTCCCATGCCCAAACTCACCGTCGGCCCGTGGATCGCCACCCAGAAACTCCCCAGCAAGGCGCTGGCCCGTGACCGTCAGGCTTTTCTCGAACGAACGCGGCACCGGCAGCAGGCGCACGAAGTGGCGGGTCTGCCGCTGGTCGGGCTGGGCGGCAGCTGCGGCAAACCCTGTTTTGCCCTGCCGTACACCCTGAGCTGGAACGACGCTAACACGCGCGAGCTGGAGCAGATCGGCGCGGACTTTGGATGTTTTGTCGAATACGGCGTGTACCCGCACCTCAAACTCCTCGACGGTGAACAGGAGGTGGCGGCGGTTCAGGACTGGACCACCTTTGCCACCGTGTACCTGCGCCCCGGATACGAGCGGGCCGAGGAACTGTTGACCGAATTGCGTGACCGCCTCGCGCCGCCGCAGACGTCTTGACGGAACGCACTGGTGTGCGGGCCTCATGATCAGGACAGTCCTGGGCACCGCATTCGTGGAACTTCCACCATAAATATCAGCACACATGTGTTTTAGGCCCACCATTGTGGGCCGGGTTTCCGTTTCTGCGGACATGGGGCGCCGACATGGGTGTCTGGGGGCCGGCGACGACGGGCTGGATGGATTCACCGGATACGTCATCTCCGATCTGGAAACCATGTCTGCCAATGCTGACGAGGCCCCGTTGTAGTCCCACCGCCAACTGGCAAGGCTGAGCCTCGCTTGCGGAACACTCGGGAACCCATGGACGTTCAGGAATCCGTCCCCTATCCCTCATTCAGAGTGGGCCAATAAACCAGGGTCACGTCACACGTCAGCCTCCATTTCTCACCACAACCCCAAGTTCCGCGGGAAGCATTCTGCCCAACACATCATTCAGGGTGCTCCTTCCCCCAGGCAGCACACTTACTCGACTCATTGCACGGAATCAGCAGTAGAACCGCAAAACTGGGTCACCCTCAAGGCGGGTGAGCAGCGAGGTTAGGGGGCCTGTGGATTTGCCGGCCTGTTCACGCACGCCTCGGCGACCGCGGTCACGTGGCGCAGGTCGGTGCCGCAGCAGCCGCCCAGCACCGTGATCTGCGGCTGTCTTTCTAGAAGACGGCGGTAGAGCCGGCCAAGCTCGACCGGGTCCCCGGCATCCAACGTGGTCATGGCGTCGAGCTCTCGGTGGCTGCAGCGTGAGGCGTTGGCGCGTACTCCCCGAATCCGCTGTGTCCAGGCGGCGGACTCCTCCAGCACCGCCGCGAAATGGTCCGGATGAGCGCAGTTGATCATGTAGTACGCGGGGTACTCGCCGGTCGCCGTGTCGACCGCCTCCACGGCGTTCATCAGCGGATCACCGGTCGGCAAACGTCCGTCCGTTTCCAGCGTGAAGGAGACCGCCACCGGCAGGCCGACCTCCTGCGCCGCCAGGACGACACCGGTCGCCTCGTTCACGTTGGTCATGGTAAGCGCCGAGAGCATGTCGGCTCCAGCCGCAGCGAGCACGCGCGCCTGGTGCAGGTGATACCCGGCGGCCGCCGTGACGTCCATGAACTGGCCGGGGTCGTACCCGTCACCGCGGGGGCCGACGCAGCCGCTGATCACGATCTCGAATGTACTGGACGCGAACTCTTCCCTCAATTGGTGCAGCAGGTCGATGGCGGCGATATTGAGCCCGTCGAGTTCGGCCGGGCGGAGTCCCAGCGGCGCCGCCCAGTCGGGGCTCGCACGCCAGGTAGCACTTTCGAGGATGAACCCGGTGCCGAGCCCGCGGGCGAGCTCCAGGTACGGACGGTAATACGCCTCGAGCGCGGCGCGTCCCTTGTCGGTGCCGAGCAGCACGATGGACGCGAAGCAGGGAAGATCGACGCCGCGGTTGAAGATGAAGTCGGTCTCCAACCCTCCGTCGGTGAGCACGAGGCGATCGAGCTGGGGGAGCGGTCCTTTCATCTCGGCCTCCACGGACTGGAAGGGCGCTGGGCAACGCGGCGAGGTGTGCTCCAAGCTTACCACCACAGCAACAGAGAAAACCCTTTGCGGGACCGGCGCCCTGGCCAGGCGCGCCCCTTTGGTGCTCGAATACAGGACGGGGCCCCGGTCACAACTAGTAGGACTTTGTCACTCTGGGGCGGCCTTCAGCCGCCCCTCGCCGTCGTGACCGATGCTCTGAGGATGACAGTGCCCCACAACTGACAGCGGTTGTTTTCGGACTTCCTGTCTCCGTGTCTGAAAACGCTTGACCATCCCAAGCAGCGCACCTGCCTCTCCAGATACGTGCGGGGCTTGCTGGCCCCATTGGAACGGAAGAGCGCAGAACCCATCGCAGAGCACGTCGGGATGCCGTACCAACGTCTCCACCAATTCCTGAACGTCAGTCCCTGGGGGACTGACGCACTCGACCATCTCCTGGTCACACGTGCGCAGTCACTGTGCGGGGGGAACAAAGGCGTCCTGATCATCGACGACACCGCGCTGCCCAAGAGTGGTGAGCACAGCGTCGGCGTCGCGCGCCAATACTGCGGTGCGCTCGGAAAGCTCGCCAACTGCTAGAGCCCGTTTTGGAATTTCACGCCTCTCTGGGCGAGCAAATACCATGAGGAATGGCCTCTCAGACGTATGGTTCTGAT
>NZ_BMOM01000052.1 GCF_014647075.1 Deinococcus aerophilus
CGCCCCTCCTCAAACCACCCTTGAGGTCGGCTGGCAACTCGTTTTCCGTCCAATCTCATAAAATCTGTCAGGCCGCCAGGGTCAGCGCGGTGTAGCAATGTTTTAAAGCTTTACGACAATACAAAAAGGGGAGGGCGGCATCGGGCCGTCCCCTTTTTGCCTGTCTCTGTCATACACAGGTGTAGCCGATCCGTCTTCCGGGTTCCCCTGTACCTGTGGAGGTCCAGCAAGAGGCGGGCACACTGGCGGGCAGGAGAAATGAGGCTATCTCCCTGGAACGAGCACCCTGGGTGTACCACGATCGTAGGGGAGTCGGCGCCACGCACGGTTTCAAGGACCTCAATCGAAAATATGGCGATTTCGGCAAGCCACGAACCTGAGAAGATGCCGTCTCTCCAAGAAATTAAGAAGAGGGTAAGACACTCATTTCTGTTGCCTCCGCGAGGGCATTAAGGTGCTGTCACAGAAGACATCTGCGATTCATCAGGCACTCAGGAGGAAACTATGAAGAAAGTTATGGTTACAGGTCTATTGCTGCTGGGAAGCGGCGCCTTGGCAGGGGGCTCAGGGGCCCCGGCAGCCCCCGCTGCTGTACCCGCAGCACAGCCGACCCCGGTTGCGCCCACAGTGCTGGTGGTGCCGACCACCCCCGTCAGCTGCACCCCCGGCACCTGGGCCAAGGCGGCCATCGATCTGGTGACTCAGAAGGGCTACTTCATCGGCTATCCGGACGGCACGTTCAACTGGTGCAGCGCCATCACCCGTCAGGAAGTTGCGCAGGTACTCGCCCGTGTCATTGCCGATCTGCCCACCGGTCAGAGCACCTTTGACGCGAGCGAGCTCGATACCCTGCGTCAGGGTCTGCAAGAAGCCCTGGCGGCCCTGCAGGAACTGCGTGCTCAGGTGGCGGCACAGCAGGAAGCGATCAACGCCCTGCAGAACCAGATCAACCAGCTCACCTCGGCCATCCAGGCGCTGCCCACGGCAGCGGGGCAGGCGGGCCCTGCCGGTCCACAAGGGCCACAGGGTGAGGCCGGCCCCGCCGGTGCACCGGGAGCCCAGGGTCCGCAGGGTGCGGTGGGTCCTGCAGGACCTGCGGGCGCCCCCGGACCCCAGGGCGTGGCGGGACCAGTAGGCCCTGTCGGTCCGGCTGGACCTCAGGGGGAAAAGGGCGAGAAAGGCGACTCCTACGTGCCCCCGGTGCCCCCCTTCCGTTATGGCAATTACGTCGGTGCTTCCTATTACAGTGTCCGGCAGGACAATGTCGGGTCCATGGCGCGCGTCATGATCGGCAATGACTCGCTGCTGGGAGGCTTCGGCATCCGTGCCACGGGCGATATCAAGGTTTCCGGATCGACGCCGGGCAACAGTGTCAGTGGCCTGGTGACCTACCGTGCCAGCATGGGCCGCTCCGACGGCATCCTGGGAGCCGGGGGTGGGTACAACTTCGACAAACAAAGCACCTTCGGGGAACTGCTCGTGGGTGTGGACTACCGCCTGACCGACCGCTTCGCAGTCTTCGGAGAGGCCCGTCAGCAGTACTACTTCAATGCGGCCGGAACCAACGTCAGCTCGATCGCTGCCGGGCTCAAGTTCCGCTTCTAAACCGAGGCGGCAGGTCTGGAGGGCATCCCCTGAGGGTGCCCTTCGGCCTTTGATATAGGCCTCGGTAGCGTCCACCACGTCCGAAGTCAAGAAGTCTGACCCGACCATGAGAGAAGCCAGCGCTTCTTGTCAAGAGCTGAAACACCCGCTCAGCTTGCAAAAGCTGCAAGCTGAGCCATGCCAAACGGAATAGACATCAAGCGGGTCGGTCTTCACTCTTCTGCGTTTGTTGGTCTGGGATTGCTGCTCAGCGCCTGTGGTGGGGGACTCTCGTTGCCCGATCCCACCCCTGATCCCAAGCCCATACCCAACGGAGAAATCAAAGTGATTCAGGGTCAGATCGTACCTTTCGAGGCTGGCAGTATTACATCTGTTGATAAACGAGAACTCGAAATACCTGCTCCGGTTGGTTCCATGGGGAAGTTCGATCTGAATCTGCCTACGTCAGAAACGATGACCGGCAAAAACGCCAACCTGCTGTTTAGCGTCAGCAACTCTGATTCCAGCGTCTTTGGGCTGTGTCAAAATGTTCAGACTGATGCCCCTAGCAGTCTTAAAGTTTACCCGATTAATTTTTTGCGCACGAATAAAGACGATCAGATTATAAATCAGTTGAACGGCAGCAAATCGAGCGCGGTGAGATTCAGGGCCTATTGGTACGCCAATATGGATACCACCTTCAAATACAAGGGTGATTGTCTGGCGCTGGGCAAGATTGATACCACCATTACCCTTAAGAAAGGTTGGTCGGTGTTGGATACCGAGATTGATCCTGGGGTTATGACGACCTACGCTCCTATCAGTGCGCCGGTCTCTTACTCCCCGTGGGTCAAGTCCACAGCGTCCATTGGTGCTCAGGCCCTTGCCCTCAATATTCTGGAACCCTGGAAGAATCTGCCCCAGTACCGCAACCGCTAACCACCAGCCCAACGAAAAACCCCCGCTGCAAAGGCGGGGGCTTTCGTTGTCTGGCTCGGCAGGCTGGGGTCGAACCAGCCACCATTCGATTAACAGGCGTATGTCAGCTCATCCCGGGTCATGCGTGTTCGAGACCGTCCAGTTTAAATTATGCCTCTGGCACACATCATTTAGATCTGCTTAGATGGTTGTTCTCCCGGCTCGTCCCGAATAGTACAGTCTAATCCCATTTCCGTTGGGCACGCGTTGGGCACGAAAAGTGCCTGAGAGATGGATATGACGCGCCGTGTGGATCGCGTTGTGTGTTCATATCGCTCCTGTCAGATGTGGTCTGGAACAGACTGCTGGGACCAATCCGGCTCTCCCTATCGGGGAGGACGTTGGCTGCCTTCATAACCAGATAATTTCGGAGAGGCAAAGGTCATTTCATCTCATCCTCTCTCAGCCACCAGCAGTCTCGTATGACTGTCCAGGCGCCGTCAGGCGTGGCTGCAGAGATCGGGCCATCGCCACACGCGTGGGGAACTCTCGGGGGTGTGCAGTTCCAGGCGGGTTTCCGTCGGGCCATCCCCACACGCGTGGGGAACTCGTGGTCCTGCTGTCGCCCGACGAGGACGGCATCGGGCCATCCCCACACGCATGGGGAACTCCAGGCGGCCGCCCGCGCAGCCGTGGAGGCGTACGGGCCATCCCCACACGCGTGGGGAACTCCAACCCGTAATCCTCAAGCCGCAAAATCACATCGGGCCATCCCCACACGCGTGGGGAACTCGGCGGCGTCGGTGATGATGGGCAGCCTGTCGGCGGGCCATCCCCACACGTGTGGGGAACTCTGCTCCAGGCTCACCTCTAGATTGCTCGCCTCCGGGCCATCCCCACACGCGTGGGGAACTCGGCGGCATTGGCGGACGTGGTGGCGGTGTTCGCGGGCCATCCCCACACGCGTGGGGAACTCGGCCCGAACACCCCCGGCGCTGCCACGGTGAACGGGCCATCCCCACACGCGTGGGGAACTCTTCCGCGCTCTCCATGTTCGCGTAGGTGCTGCCGGGCCATCCCCACACGCGTGGGGAACTCGCGGCACTGCTGAAGTTTTCTATGAAGAGTTGCGGGCCATCCCCACACGCGTGGGGAACTCACGCATGAGCGGGACCGTTCGGGTCTGCTGGGCGGGCCATCCCCACACGCGTGGGGAACTCAGGTACGGCGTGCGGTCATTCCAGCCGCGCCCCGGGCCATCCCCACACGCGTGGGGAACTCTAGCCCTGTAAACGCCGTTAGTCATCTTTGGACGGGCCATCCCCACACGCGTGGGGAACTCTCGCAGCCGCACACCCGTGACCACGGGATCGGCGGGCCATCCCCACACGCGTGGGGAACTCCCGTCGTGCAGGGCGGTGAACACGCCGCGCAGCGGGCCATCCCCACACGCGTGGGGAACTCGTTCCTGAATCCGCGTTACCTCGGGGGGGCCGCGGGCCATCCCCACACGCGTGGGGAACTCTACGGACCCGCCCAATCCGGCGAGATCCGGTTCGGGCCATCCCCACACGCGTGGGGAACTCCGCTCAAAGGTGTCATAGAGCCGGAAGATGCGCGGGCCATCCCCACACGCGTGGGGAACTCCCCAGGAAGCGCAGCCGGCCGTCAGCTGACGTCGGGCCATCCCCACACGCGTGGGGAACTCGCCGATCTGCTCAGCGCGTTCCGGCCCGAGGGCGGGCCATCCCCACACGCGTGGGGAACTCGCTGGCCCCACGGGAAGCCAGCCGCTATGAACCGGGCCATCCCCACACGCGTGGGGAACTCGACCGACGTTGCGGCCGTGGGGGCGGCCGCGCCGGGCCATCCCCACACGCGTGGGGAACTCCCCTGGTCACCGTGGCCCCATTTCTGCAGCGGCGGGCCATCCCCACACGCGTGGGGAACTCCACGTCGCCAGGATTGCCGGTCATCTGCCCACCGGGCCATCCCCACACGCGTGGGGAACTCGCTGGTCGTGCCCTCATGCTGGGCTATGAAGGCGGGCCATCCCCACACGCGTGGGGAACTCCGCCCGAAGTGCGGAAGGCGTACCTGAAACGCCGGGCCATCCCCACACGCGTGGGGAACTCCCTGAAGGCCGGCCGCGCCTAACGCGGCCGACCGGGCCATCCCCACACGCGTGGGGAACTCTCAGAGGCGGCGCGGTTGCGCCTCAGCCTCGCCGGGCCATCCCCACACGCGTGGGGAACTCGCCGAGATCGCCGGGCACGTGTTCAACCCGAACGGGCCATCCCCACACGCGTGGGGAACTCCGTGCGAAGTGCGCCTGACCGTAGAAAGACAACGGGCCATCCCCACACGCGTGGGGAACTCGCCGCAAAGGCACACGCGGCCTTCGTCAAGACCGGGCCATCCCCACACGCGTGGGGAACTCACTCTGGCAGCACGGGATGCAAGGGTTAGCGAACTCCCGGAGGTATGCCTGTAGGCAGTGGATTCAGCTCACAATTTGTCATCATCCTCGGGAGGGTCGTACTCCCCCTGTAATTCTGCATGACGGGTGTTGCGAACGGCAACGAGTTGAAAACCGTCAAGGGTGACCAGGGTGCGGCGAGGGTCACCGTGAAGGCGTATGGCGAAGCCCTGTTCGTTGGCGGCGCGGTAAAGCTGGGTGCAGCGGCCGGTGCGGACGTGCTGCACGACTTTGTCCCAAAGGAGGTCGCGAACGAGGGCGGTGGTGTTGCCGACGTACACGCCGGGTTGCACTTCGATGAGCCAGCGGCTGAGTTCGCCGCGGAGGCTGGGCGGTACGGCTTCTAGGGTCATGACGATCATGCGTGGTTGATGCCGCCCTGGACGTCCCCACCGGGGTCCCAGAGGTCGCCAGGGGCGGTGGGTTCGGGGTCTTCGTGGTCGCCGCCGAGGAGATGGTGAAGGTCGGCAGCCATGCGTTCAAGGAGGCGCAGATTGGTCATGTGGTCGCGCAGACCGGTGCGGACACGGCGTTCAAGGTCGTCGCCGGGAATGGCAGCTTCTCGAAAAGCGATGGGAAGGACAACTTCGATCTTGTACAGGTCGGCGATGTCGTACACGAAGGAGAGCATCTTACCGGTGTGGATGAAGCCAAGGGCCGGACTGTAACCGGTGGCGAGGATGGCAGCGTGCGCGAGACCGTATACGCAGGCGTTGCCGGCGCTGAGGGCCTTGTTAATGGGAGTAGCGCGGGTCCAGTCGCTCTGTTTGTACTGGCGTTGTTCCCACCTGACGCCGTGCGCCTGACTGTAGCGAGCGTAGGCGTCGCGAACACGTGCGCCTTCATGCCCACGAATCTGGGCCAGGGTAAGGCCTTCAGGGAGGCGCTGAGGAAAGCGCAAGGTGTACATCTGCCGGACAACGCGCAGGCGGGTATCGGGATTGGCCCACAGGCGGGCCTGTTGTTGGAGGCGTAGGGCGCTGCGGGTTTCGCCGATGCCGCTGGCATAGAGGCGCACGCCGCCCTCTCCGACCCACAGCAGAGAGCAGCCGGTATCGGACAGCGCCTTGACAGCCTCGTGGCTGACGCTGCTGCCGGGCCCGAGGAGCAGGACGCTGAGGCTGGCAGCGGGGAGGGTGAGCATGCCGTCCGGGTGGTAGGCGCGCACGCCCCGGCCGTCCTGTTCCAGGCGGGTGTGTTCGAGGTACAGGTAGGTGGTGCCGTCGCGGAATTTGGGAAGTTCGCGGAGATTCTGGCGCTGCCAGACAATTCCATTCCCGCCTGTGGTCATGGAGCGAGGCTGAGGAGGCCGCAGCCGAGGCTCTTGGCGTGACCAAGGCCTTCCCGGACGGCCCGTTCGAGGGCGACCGGGTCCGTGACCCGGAGGGCTCCTTCGAAGGTGACGGTGTGCAAGGTGATGAGTTGCCTGCCTTTGCGGGTGCGAGTGCGGCCTGCGCGTGTGATGTCGGCGCCCAAGACATCGAACCCGGCTCGGCCTCCCTGCCGGTCCAGCCAGGCGAGTTGCTCTGCGGGGGTATGCAGGCCGTGGCGGGCGCTGCGGCCTGTCTCGTCCTGGCGGCGGACGGTGACGTTGGCGTGCAGGCGGAAATGCAGTAAGCGCCCGGATGTGAGTGCGGGCGTGAGGTCAAGCGTGCGGACGTCCCATTCGGTCAGGTACGCGGGATCGCGGGCGTTTAGGGCGCCCCAGTCGGGCGGCGTGACGCTCTGAACGAGGATGGTGGGCGTGAACTCGCCCGTCTGGGGGTTAAGGGTCACGTCCTGTCGCCACAGCAGTCGCTCGCCGTCCGGGAGGGGCGCGTCGTCCTGCCCGGCGCCCGGGAAAGCCCAGCGGAGCGTCTGGTGCAGGGCGTAGGGGCTGCTGAGGTCGCGAGAGGCGTGGCGGTGCCGTTCGCTCAAGTGCAGGCGGGACAGGTGCAGTGGGGCTGTGAGGGTCGTCACGCGGGAACCTCCGGTGTGGCGTGAAGGTGCGGGAGGGATTCGACCCACTGCAGCACATCACGCAGGGCGTACCGGCGTTCGCTGAACGGGGCGCTGGGGTCGTCTCGGCGTTCGCCAGGCGTGGCGTGGCGCGGCGGGTCGCTGGCCTCGTGGGCGTCCACGATCAGGCGGTAGGAGCCGTCCACCTGATCGGAGTTCCGGCACAGGGTCGGTGCGTGCCGCAGCGCGTCCAGCAGTCCCTCTGTCTGCAGGGCGTCCGGGTGCCAGACGGGTGTCCCCGGCACGAACGCCTTGCGGCCCAGACTGAGGGGCCAGTGCGGGTTCCTTAGGGCGGCATGCAAGTCGCGCAGCAACGCCGGGTCGCCGTGCAGGGCCGCCCAGAAGGCCGCATCGGACAGGTAGGCGCGGCGGGTCAGACTGGTGTGCGTGCCCCGCTGCCCCGGGTGGAGCTGCGCAGTGTGGTAGTCGTGCATCAGGACGCCGGGGCGGTCGACCCGCACGCCGAACGCCAGGGCGCTCAGGTGCGTGACGGGTTCGGCCCGGTCGATGCCCAGCGCGGCGGCGCACAGGCCGAGGACGCCGCTCTTGCTGGGCTCGCTTTCCGTGTCGCGGTCGTCGAAGCGGCTGCGGGTGCCCCAGGACTGCATGGGGCCAGCCAGGGGAATCAGGAGGGTGTTCACCCCCGCGCTGCCTTCACCGGGACGTTCAGGGCTGCCAGGATCGCCTGCGCGTCCGCGACGGTCGCGTCAATCAGGGCCTTCACGCTGGGGAACTCCTGACCCAGCGGCTCACGGGCATCCTCGTTGAAATCGCCGGGTATGACATTCACGTACCGTGAGCGTCCCTCATCCCCGAAGACAACGTCCTGATTTCGTTTTTCGGCACTGAGGGCCGTGAAGCTGGGGGTGAGGAAGCCGTCCGGCCCGCGCACGGCCTTCTCGAACGCGTTGGCGAGGTTGCGGGGCGAGGCGTCCTGCCGCACTACCTGCATCATCAGGCCCGGCGTGTTGTGCGCCGCGAAGGTGTTCTGCTTGCCGGTGGGCGCGGCGAACACACTGGCCTCCAGGAAGGCCCGCAGGCCCCGCACGGCCAGGTCAACATCCCCGCCGAGGTTCTCCAGCAGCTTCCGGAGGTCCACGCAGGCGTAGCGGTAATACGTGGCACTCCCGAACTCCACGGTGCCCAGCATGTCCGCGCCGGCCGTGTCGGTGGGCTTCAGGTCGTCCACAGCCGTGTAGAAGTCGAATTCCCGGCCGCGCATGGCGTGCGTGCTGATCGCGTGCGCTACCTGCGCCGCCGCATCCGCGTTCTTCTCCGGCAGGTCGGCGAGCATCCGCCCGAACAGGGCCACGTCCACTGCGCGGGAACCGTCGAGGGCGCCCAGGAAGATACCCTTGAATTTCTTGTCCAGTTCGACAGGTTTCGGCTTCGCCTTCTTGCGTTCTGCCGCAATTTTTTCCAGATGGGCTTCAAAATCAGACCAGTGGCTCAGGATCAGGTCGGTGAAGGCCTTCAGCTCATCCCGGCCCAGGAAGAGCAGGTACTCGGACTTTTTCTCCTCCTCGCCATCCCGCTTCTTGGTGACCTTGATGTCCAGCTTGACGGCTTTCAGGGCTTCAATGGCAGCGTCCTCGGCCTGATCTTTGGGAATGCCAGCGGCCACGAGTTGTTTGCCGATCTCCTCATGGGCGCGTTTGGTGCGTTCTCCCAGTTCTTCAGGGTAGATGGTGCCGCGAGCGCGGAAGTCCATGCGCATGGCGCGTTTGAAGCTCTGTGAGCTGACGCGGGCGCGGCGGGTGCCGCCGAAGTAGGCGTCCTTGGGGCTGCCGGTGTCGTCGCGGTTGAGGTTGCTGGGCGCGAAATTCTGCAGGTAGTGGAGTTCCAGAAGGGCTTTCACAGGCGGTCTCCTTCGTCCTCATCCGGGACGGCGGCGTCGAAGAGGGTAGGTTGGGCGGCGGTGGCAGTTTGACCTGCGCTGTCTGACTCGGTGTCCGAGGTATTGCTGATGCGTTCGGCGGTGCGGTAGAAGTCCCGCGCCCAGTTCTTGCGGACGCGTTCTCCGGCGGTGTCGTGCTCCCACCAGTTCACGTCCTCCATGAGCCGCACCCAGTCGGGCGTGCGTCCGTCAGCGTTCAGAAGCGTGACGGCTTGCCTGAGCGCATATGGCAGTCCATCTGCGTCGGCGTCCAGCAGGGACAGGAAGCGTTTCTCGGTGCTGGATCGCTGATCCTGCGCGAGATACAGCGCGCCGAACGTATCCCCGAACGACGGGCGGCGCTCCGGTGCAGGCGCCTCTTCACCCGTGCCGTCGGGCCGTTCGACCAGGGCGTACAGGCCCGAGACAAGCGCCAGTGCCCGCCACTGCCGGTCGTACGTGACGTTCAGGCCGGATCGCAGAAAGACCCCTTCCAGCCACGGGACGCTCTGGCCGGGTGTGTCGTCGCCCAGCGAGCGGCGCAGCCGTGCCAGCTGGCCCCGGTCCAGCCGCGAGAGGTTCAGCACCAGCCGTTCAAACGGTGTGGCAGTCGGTGTGGCGGTCGTCATGAAGGAACCTCCGGTGCAGTCGAGTTGGTGCGCTGGGCGGCGCTCAAGGAAGCCAGGGTGCGGTCGAGAATGCCCTGTGGGCTGGGCTGGTACTTCCCGTCCGTGCGGCGCGGCCGGAACGCGAAGCCCAGCACCTGACCGTCCCCGCCTGCCCCCTGCACGTTCATGTCCCAGGCCGCGCGGGCTTCACGGGTCACACTCGCCCGCCAAGCGGTCGCCGCCTCTTCCGGCGCGTTCAGTCCAGCCAGGAACACCCGGAACGGAGCTTCCAGCGCTGCCCAGTACGCCCCCAACCCGGGAAGCGTCTGCGCGAGGTTCCGCACGTCGTCCTTGTGCGGTTCCCGCTCACCGCCGCGCGACACCACCTCAGCGGCCAGTCGTAGGGTGGCATTGAGGAGTGCGCTCCCGACCAGCTTGGCCTCTCGGAATGCGGTGTCTACATGCTGACCACCTCGTTCCCAGTCCTGAAGAAGCGGAAGAGGTAGGGCATAGGATTCATGCCTGAAGGCCGATGTTTTCCCCGCTTTGTCGCCAAGGATCTGCCCATAGGCGTGTACTTGAACGATGCTCTCACCCTGGGCGGCTTCATTCACGAGGTCCAGGACTTGCGCCGCATTCCGGATGGTGAGGGGGGCAAATCCTGGCACTCGGATGACCTTGCCTTGCGCATTGACGTAGACCTGATTCTGCGGTTCGGGCAGGATCGCTTGCAGGTCGCGCCAGACGAGTTTTTCCAGGCTGAATTTCAGTGGCGTCAATGCCGCCTTATTTTCCACCATCCTTGAAACCAGAGCAGCCATGGGCTCCAGTGAACGGCCCTGATGGGTGTCCTCGACGCGTGCGATGCCCGCCCCGTAGCCCAGGGTGTGCAGGGCGTCTGTCGGTTCAGGTGTCGCCAGGATGCTCCGCGACAGCCAGGTGTACCGGTCGGCATACCCAAGCGGCACACTTGCGCCGGCCGTCCGGTCCTCCCCCTGCGCCTGCCACTCCCAGACGGCTCGGTCCACTTCGGCCATATCTGCGGGATACGGGAGCAGGTTCAAGCATAGGGTTTCATGCAGATTGCGGCCAGTTGCGACGAACAGGGCCTTGCTCATGACTGGGCCACCCTGCTGGCTATCAGATGCCCCGGTGATGCGCCCCCCAAGGGAAAACGACTGGTTCTGAATGAGAAGGCGTGCGACCTGAGCTGGAGACGTGCTTCCGAGCCACGCCCTGACGGTGGTTTCGGCAGCGGATTTGCCTGCGACCGCTTCGGCGCGTTTCTTCGTGCCGAAGACGGGCGTGGTGTTGCTGCCGTTAAGTTCAGGAGATAACAGGCTCCAGTGATACTGCTCTGGTTCTTTCTTGTCGGACTTCTGTTGCCAGAAGGGCTTCTGTGGGTGGAACAGGTCGAAGTGGTCTTCCCAGGTCTGGAAGTACGCTTCCAGCGTTTTTGTAGGGAAGCCGTGTGCGTACCATTCGGCGGCCTGTTCGGTGGTAGTGGGTCCCCGCAGGGCGCGGTGCAGCAGGGCAAGGGTCAGGCGCAGCAGGGCCACAGTGACCAGCGGGGATGGGTCGTCGATGCGTCCGAAGGTGTGGGCGTGCAGCAGCAGTTCTCGCAGGCCGACTTCGCGCACGGGGCCGCCGTTCAGGGGGCGGACGGGAATCCAGGGTTCGTGCAGCAGGTTGAAGGTGGGGGGGCTGTTCACAGGGTGGTCCTCATGAATCCTCTGGTGGGTCAGGCGGTGTTGCGGGCGGGTGGGGTGTCGTAGCGGGCGAGGGTTTCGCGCAGTTCGGCGAGCCACGCCTCGCGG
>NZ_BMOM01000053.1 GCF_014647075.1 Deinococcus aerophilus
AGAGCGACATTGAACCGAACTTCATCGGTTCAGATTCTTTGAACGGCAGCCAGTACAGCTACAACATCATGGCGAGCGCTGCCGCTGGACAGTGGACGGCCCCGACCGGCGGCTACAGCGCTGTCGTCGACTACTACATCGGCTGGTAAGCCTACCCGCTCTATTCCATTGAGGTCCAGATTATGAAACGAATTGCACCCCTATTTCTGCTTCCTTTGCTGATCGCTGCCTGTGGCAATCAGTCCACTCCTGTGGCTCAATCCACGCCTTCAGCCGCTGGCATGATCACGCAGCTCGGACCTGATTATGTCACCGCCTTCGAAACTGGAGTAGCCCGTGATCTGGTTGCATTGGGATTGAATGGAGATTTGAGTGGTCAGGGAATTGCTCCCAAATCTTATCTCAACGTCTTGAAAATTAATGACAGCAGCGCTCGAATCTACGTCAAGTCAACGTATCCTGTAGACACCGGTTGCACCGTGGACTGGGGAGACGGCAGCAGCACTGCGGTAGTCACACCGACTCCCGCCAGCGTGGGGCTTGAAAAGCAAGATCACACGTATTCTCAGAGCGGGAGCTATACAATCATTCTGACTTGTGGTCGAGATGTCAAGAAGATGATATTCAAGGCGACAGCAGCGATGAATAGTCTTGGTCTTTTTGATGACTACGTTGGTAATTTTTACAAGCATGGTGGTGGAGAAGAGGGGGGGGCGCCAAATCCTTTTATTACGAAAGGTTTCACCTTTAAATCTAGCAGCAACTACGTCGAGAGGAATGGCTGGGGATTGCCCCCAAATCATATTGGGCTTGTTCTTAGTTGTGGGCCTGAAAATAGCTTCGCAACTGAAAATGGTTCCACATTTACCCTCAACTCTATTAGTGCTGGTACTATCTGGGGAGACTTCATACAGATTACGGGATATGATGGCGCAAATCAAATTATTGGAACCGCTACTTTTACAAACAACGGCACTAACTTGGAGCCGATTGAAACCCGGACCCTTAACTGGAAAAATGTCAGTAGGGTAGTTTGTAGTGGCGGTTCTTACTTCCACGTAGATGATATGGACGCTTCGATTGATGGATTTTTGGCCAAGCCCATAACAATCAATTAATTATCTGTATATTGTGATGGAATTCATGTAGAGATTGCAAAAAACAACATATTCGGACAAAAGTATGGTGATCGTTATAGCTATTAGGAATTAACTATTTCGAGAATTCCCCAACCTCTCTCGATGATCCCTATGCATGTAGAGATGTTGATCAATGGTTGGAAGGCATAGGGATAACCATATCTATGTTGCGGATTATTTGCAATATTGGTGATAGCTTGGAGGTGGAAACTGTTTGAATAAGTTCACCTCCTGCCCCACTCCTCATGGAGACACTCATGTCTAGAATTGTTTTAATATCACTACCGCTACTACTCGTGCAAATGGCCCTTGCGCAGACCACCTCGGCCACCATCCCAGTCGCTGCGGCCACCCAGGCGGCCTGTCAGTTCGATACGGCCAACAGCCAGCCGACCATTGAACTGCCCGACTACGAAGCGGCCCTGGCGCACACCTATGTGGGCGAGCAGGCGCAGGTGTCCATCAGCGTGTACTGCAACAACGGCACGACCCTGACGGCGCGCAAGCTGGGGGGGATGGCCAGCGCTACCTCGAAAGCGGCGGGTGTGCTGGTGCCGCTGGTGCTGGATGGAGTTGCCAACAACCCCACCATCAACACCCTGGTCTGGTACACCGCAGGCAGCTCGAACACGGTGCCGAACGGTCCTTATAAGGGAGCGAGCCGGTACGTCAGCACCATCCGCTCCGGCTGGCCGGAAGCTTCTCAGTTCGCTGCGCCCAACGGGTTCTACACGGGCACGGTCGACTTCACGGTGGAGTTCTAGACCCCGTGCTTTCCATGTCTCGCTCTGGCAGGTGGACCCCGTTGCGGCTGACCGCTCTTGCCCTTTTGCTCCTGAGCGGCGCTGCCCAGGCTGCCTGTCAGTTCGGGACGCCCGTGGTGTCCTCGCTGGGTACCTACGACTATGTTCAGAACTGGACGCAAAACATCCAGATTCCAGTGGTGTGCGACGGCGGCAGTGCGGTCAGCACGGTCCGGATCAGCACTGCGGACGGGGTCTTCGAGCCGGCCACTGGCCGTTTCGTGGGTACCATGCGTTCCGGCAGTGAACAGCTGCTTTATTTCGTGCCGAACGCGACGCAGTTGCGTGTGCTCGGCGGAACCCTGGGTCTGGATGTGACGGTGCCTGCCGGACAGTGGGGTGCTCCCACCCGCAGCTATGCGGACAGTCTGACCATCACCATCGATTTTTGACGGACGGAGGTTCGTTGCCTGCCCGGGCGAGCCTCCAACCGTTCCAGACAAATCAAGATTTCTGTTTCCCGGCGAGTATGCCGGTATCAATTGAGGATATTTATGTTGAAGCGCAGTCGAATTCTCTTTCTGATGGGCCTGCTGACCTGTGTCGGGTCCAGTGAAGCGGCCAGATTTGTCCTGAGCCCCGTTCTGCTGACCCTGGACACGGCCCAGACCCTGACGACGTCCACCACCGTGACGAATACGGACACGGTGCCGGCAGAGTTTACGGCAGAAGTGCTGTCCTGGACCCAGAAGGACGGACAGGATGTGCTGGTTCCCACCCGCGACGCAATTGTCAGCCCCATGAATTTCAAGGTGGCCCCGGGCCGCAGCCAGGTGGTGCGCGTGGCGCTGCGCCGTCCCCCCACCACGGCGTCGGTCACCTACCGGCTGATCATCAAGCAGCAGGTTCAGGCGCAGCCTTCCAGTTCGGGTGCGCTCACCATTACCCCCCGTTATGTCTTCAGCCTTCCTCTGTTTGCAGAGAAGTCCGGTGCGCGGCCCAGCGTGGCTCTGAGCGCTGTGCAGCGAAACGACGCGGCGTACCTCGTGTTCAAGAATTCCGGCGATGGCTACGGAGTCTTCCGCAAGATTCAGCTGGCCGCCGGGGGCCAGACGGTGGACCTGGGCAACCAGTATGTTCTGAGCGGTTCCACCATGGAAGTGAAGCTGCCGCCTGCCCTGAATGGAGCCAAGGGTATTGAATTCACGGCCGAGGACGCGAATCAGAAGCCGGTGCGAGTGACCCTCAATGTTCAGTAATCTCTTGTCAGGGCCGGGTGGCAACGGGGGGCGACCATGAAGCGCTGGCTGGCCCTGAGTGTTGTGTTGGGTTTATGTCCCCTGTATTCACCGGCCCAGGCCCAGGCTGGCGGGTCTGCTGCCGCAGCCGTCTGTGCCTCCACAGAAGAGCTGGTTGACCTGCAGGTGCGGGGAGTCAGCCGGGGCACGTACTCTCTGCGCCGCGTGGCCAGCGACCTGTGGATACAGCGAGAAGCCCTGCAGGCGGGTGAGGACCGTTACGGGCTGGAGGCGCTGGCCTGTGATGAGGAAACCTTTGTCCGTCTGAATCCGGTGCTCGCTGCCCAGTACGATCCGGAAGCCCAGACGGTGCGCTTTGAGCCGCAGCCTGACCTGCTGCCAACATATACCCAGTCCGTGAAGCTTCCTGTCCTGGCGGAGCCCGAAGGTCTGCCCGTCTATGCGCTGGACTACGGACTGAATGTCCATTACCAGCCGCAGAGCGGAGTGAATCAAAGTGGTTCTCTGAATGGCAGCTATGCGTATGGAAAATTCAGCGCTCAGGTGGGCGTGGCCGAATCCAGTTCTCCAGGCCGTGCGCTGACGGTGGATCCCAGCGCCTCTGCGCGCTATCAGCTCAGTCCGACGGCCCACGTGGAGGCAGGTTGGAACATCGCCCCAATACTCACCACCAGTCTGGACGGCTTTAGTGGAGTTCAGGCCCGGGTCACGGGAGTCAACCTGCGCTACTTGGATGTCTTCACTGTCGATCTGCCACTGCCGGCAACCGTGCGGTTGGTGGCGGGCGGGGCCTATCTTGGTGAGTGGACGTTCGGCGCAGGGCGTGTCCAGTTCAGGTCAGTACCGCTCCCAGGAAGTTCGGGGGCTGTGTCGGCTGTGATTGAAGACGCTTCGGGGCGGCGGGAGGTGGGACAGAACTATTCCTTCCCGTCCGCTGTGCTGCCCGGCGCGGGCTACAGCGCCCTGGCAGAGGCTGGACTGCTGGATCAGGTGCCCTACGCGAACGGACGCGTTTCGTATGGCCTCACGGACAGCCTCACCCTGGACGCGCAGTTCGGAGTCAGGGCCAGCCGACCCACCGGGGCGATCTCGGTTACGGCAGCCTCTCAGACCCAGGCTTTCACGGTGGGATACCTGCACAACCTGTACGGACTGACCGACGCCGCCACCCTGGACTACCGGGGCCGTCTGGGGGCCGTGGGGTTGGGTCTGGCGGCACAGGTGCCCCTGCAGGACCCACGGCAGCTGCGCGGCGAGGCGGTTCTGGGCTATGACCTGGGCGGATTTGCCACCGGTCTTGCGGTCGGCTACGACCAGCGGCAGGCCGGATGGTACGGCCGAGCGCAGATCACGGGGCAGCTGAACCCAACACTGCGGCTCAGCGCAATGGGCAAGATCAGCGAACAGACCAAGCAGTTCACAGTCACTTTGGGCTACAAGCCTTCGGAGCAGTGGGATGCCCAGGTCGGTACCAGCGTGGGGGCCGCGGGGCCCAGTGTGCGGGCCGCGGCCCGTTATGCCCCCACGCCGGACCAGAGCGTCCGGATGCTCTACAGTTCCGGCGTGCTGTATGGGGAATACCGCCGCCGTGGACTGGCGGACTATGCGGTGGGTGCAGCCACCACAGGACAGGTGGACGCCAGCATTCAGGGCGCCCTGGTATACGCGAACAACAGAATCTATGCGAGTGCGGCCCGCACCAGCGACGTCACTGTGTTGCTGGACACCGGCGTGCCAGGACTCGCCGTGTATGCGGGCGGAACCTACCAGGGCCGCACGGATGCCAGCGGCGCCCTCACGTTTTCCATTCCGGCCGGTGCGCAGATCGATCTCCGTGTTGATCCCAAAGCATTGCCCATAGAGATCGGCATGAGGGAAGCACATTTGGTGCTGTCGGGCACAGCCTCCCGCTCGATCAAGGTTGACTGGCGCAGCAACTTTCAGCGCCTGCGGTTTGTCAGCTTCCAGCTGGCCGATGGTCAGGAAGCAGCCTACGGCACCGTGAGCCTTGAGGGAGGGGACCGGTATGGTCTGGATGCCTTCGGCACCGTCGTTCTTCCGGCGGCTGCCCAGCCTCTGTCCGGAATCCTGACCCTGAGAGATGGCCGGTCCTGCCCGGTCACGATCGGCGTTCAGGATGAAGTGGTCTCCTGCCCCTGAGGGCCATCATCGTGTCTGAACTTTCTCGGCGGTTCAGGCCGGATCAGGAAGTCGCAGCAGTGGATGCCAAATATGCGACGCTCCATGATGTACGAGACGTCCGCCTGAAAGTGGGGTGGATCCGGGCACCCGTGACCGTTTCCAGGGCGGCAGAGAACGTCAGCTCTCAGCCCCCAGTCCTTACAGGCGCTTGCGGTTTGACTCATGTGACGGCGTTGTGAGCGCCGAGACGCGAAACTGACGGCCATGGTTGTCCGCCCGCCCACCCGTCCCACCGTGGCCCTGGTGAGCCAGACCGTATATCTGATTCTCTATGCACTGTGGTTGCTTGCCGCGCCGTCCGGAGGCTGGGCACCGCTGGCAGCCAATCTCGCCGTGGTCCCTCCCCTGTTGCTGGGGGTGCTGACCGTCTGGCAGATGGCCCGCGTGTCGCGCGGACCTGCGGCGCGGACCTGGCGCTGGCTGGGCTGGGGCCTGCTCGCCTGGAGCCTGGGAGCGCTGGCGTATTCGGCGTATGACGCCCTGCAACTGTCTCCCTTTCCGTCCCTGGCGGACCTGGGATATCTGCTCGCGCTCCCGTGCTTCGCGGTGGGCCTGAGTCTGCTGCGGCGCGAGCGGCGGGGTACGCTGCACACCCTGAGCTTCCTGACCGACGCCGCCCTGGTCACTCTGGTTCTGGGCGACCTGCTGTGGCGCACGTCCATCCGGGACACGTTGGCCGGCTATCCGCAGCCGACCTTCGCGCTGTGGATCTCGCTGGCCTACCCGGTGGTGGACCTGCTGCTGTGCGCCGTCACGGTGACGCTGGCCCTGTGGCGACCGCTGGGCCTCCAGCGGCGGGTCATTGCCCTGCTGGCAGGGGGCATGCTGTGCTTTCTGGGCACCGACGCGCTGTATTACGACGCGGTGGCGCGCGGCGTTTACCGGCCCGGCGCATTGATCGACCTCGGCTGGCCGCTGGCCGCGCTGCTGATCGCGTGGGCCGCGTTCCGCAGCGTTCAGGAACGCCGGTCCACGGCGTCCCTGCCGTTCCGGGTCAGTGAAGGCTGGAAACGGTTGCTGCCGCATTACGCGGTGCTGGGCGTGTTCGGGCTGTATCTGGTCACCCACCTGCGCGCAGCGCTGGACGGGACCCAGGAGGTCACGCTGTGGCTGACTGTGGGCCTGTTCGTGGTGCGGCAGTTTCTGGTGCTGACCGACAACCAGCGCCTGCAGCAACAGCTGACCCACCGTGCCGAACACGATCCCCTGACCGGTGTGCGCAACCGCAGCGACCTGGAAGCGGGTCTGCAGCGCCAGATCAATGAGGCGCGCGCGCGTGGTGGTGAGGTGGCGGTGCTGTTCGTGGACCTGGACCGCATGAAGGAGGTCAACGACACGTTCGGGCATTCGGTGGGTGACCGCCTGTTGCAGGCTGTGGCGGCCCGGTTGGCCTCCCACCTGCCGGCAGGCGCAGTGATCTCACGCTTCGGGGGCGATGAGTTCGTGGCGGCGCTGCCCGGCCACCCGGCCCCGGCAGCGGCCCAGGTAGCGCAGGCCCTGCTGGAGGCGGCCCGCGAGCCCTTTCAGATCGGGCCTGAGATTCTGCACGTCTCGGCAAGCATCGGGGTGGCGCTGGCCCCCGGGGACGCCGACTGTGCCGAGACCGTCATCGAGCAGGCCGACGCGGCCATGTACCGGGCCAAGCAGGCGGGCAAGGGCACCTGGCGGTTTGCCAGCGAGCAGCTCAACGGACTGCACATGCCGCAGGCCCAGCTGGAGGTGCTGCTGCGCGGTGCGCTGGAACGCGGAGAATTCACGCTGTATTTTCAGCCGCTGATTGCGCTGCGCACCGGCCGCGTAAGCAGTTTCGAGGCCCTGATGCGCTGGACTTCGCCGGTGCTGGGACCTGTTTCTCCCGCCAATTTCATCCCGGTGGCCGAGACGCGCGAGATGATGGGCGGCCTGGGGCGCTGGGCGCTGCGTGAGGCCGTTCGTCAGATGGGAGCGTGGCAGGCGACGCTGCCCGGGGTCGGCGTGGCCGTCAATGTCTCGGCCACGCAGTTCGCCCACGACGGCTTTGTGGCAGAGGTGCGTTCGGCGCTGGCTGATTACGGCGCTAAGCCCGAACGGCTGACTCTGGAAGTCACCGAGAGCTCCGTGCTGGGCAACGTCCGGCAGGCGCGGCACAAGCTGCTGGAACTGCGTGACCTGGGCGTACGTGTGGCGCTGGATGACTTTGGCACCGGTTACTCCAGCCTGGGGCAGTTGCGGTCGCTCCCGGTGGACGTGCTCAAGATTGACCGGGTGTTTATCCAGGACAGCGGTACCGACGCCGCCTTTATCCAGGCGATGGTATCGCTGGGCCACAGCCTGGGCCTGCGGGTGGTCGCCGAGGGCATCGAGGACGCCCCCGCCGTCGCCCGGCTCCTGGATCTGGGCTGCGATCTGGGCCAGGGCTTTCACTTTGCCCGGCCCCTGCCCGCCGCCCAGGCCGTGGCCGCCATGGCCCGCCTGTGCCCTGCGTCCGGGGAAACGGAGGCGCCGCTCAGCGGCTGGAACGGACACTGAGGGTTGCAGCCGGGGCGGGCCGTCCTCGGCACCCTGACGCGCGTACGCCCCGGACGCGCATGTGATCCGGCCGATCAGGGTGCGCCTACTTATGCTTGAGGCACCGAGCAACGCCACCGTGTCGGTGGACTGACGCACCGTGAGCGGGACGCCGGGCGCCTCGAAGATGCGCTGGCCTCGCCCTGTTGTGGGTCATTCAGGCTCACCAGATTGTTACTGCGACCGTAGAGGTGGCCCGTGTCGTCGCAGCAGCGCAGCTGCACGCACGTTGCGGCCACAGCAGGGCATACCGGCGCTGGATGACGAAGGGAGGAGATGGGGGAGAGATCGCGTGAATTCGGAGGAGGGATTTTGGGGGCGGCGGTCTGAGCGCAGCGTCTCAGGACAGAAGAGGCGGAACACGCTATACAGCTGGAGACGCGGCCAGCAACACTTCCCCGCCACCAGCGTGCAGAACAGAGCTCTGGGTGCAACACAGATAGAGGCTGAAGTCCTATACCCCACCCACTCTCTTACCCGCTGGCCGCCGGCGCGGACTATATTCGGAAAAGATGAAAAACTTTGGTTTCAGGAAGGATCCGGACGCTCCTGCTGTCCAGGCCGATCTGCCCCGCCCTATTTTTCGTCGCCCTCCCGCCCTGCTGCTGCCGTTCTACCTGTATCCGACCCACAGTTACACCAATCCGGTCGTCAACCGCCTGATCGCTGCGGCGCGGGCCTACCCCTCGGTGGAATTCAACGTGATCTGGAACAACAATTCCGGACCGGGACGCGAGCAGGACGCCGACTACACGGTCGCCATCCGCCGGGTGCGGGCCTGCAGCAATGTGCGCATCATCGGCTATATCAACACCACCCTCGGCTTTCCGCGGGTACCCCGGCCAGCGGCGGTGATGCGGGGGGAGATTGAGCACTGGAAGCAGTGGTACGACGTGGACGCCATCTTCTTTGACCAGATGACCGTTGATGACAGTGCCACGCACGCCGCGTACTACGCGGACCTGACTGAATTCAGCCACGGGCTGGGCATTCCCCTGACCATCGGCAACGGGGGCACCGCCACGCCCCAGCGCTACTTTGATGCGCACTCGGCCGACCTGTTCTGTGTCTGGGAGAACAGCGTCCTGCCCTCCGAGGCCGATCTGGCCGGCAACTACCAGGGCGGGTACGCCGATTACCCGACCGTGGACCGCGCGGCGCTGATCTACGGGCAGCCGACCTTCGACCACATTCTGGCCGCCACCCTCTCACGTCAGACCGGCATGTGGGGCATCCGGCAGGCGGGGTTGCCCAACCCCTATGTCGCGCTGCCCGATTACTTCGAGGAACTGCTCGCGTGGATGGCGGGCACGGGGGTCCCCGGGGGCAAACCCCTGCTGGGTGCGGGTCGGCCCCACACGCCCCCGGCCAGCGGCCTGCAGCTGTACGCGCACGACGTGGCCGGCCACAGCCTCCCGGCCTTCGTCGGTCCCGGCGGTTCCGGCGGAGCGCTGCAGGCCGCCCTGGCGCATAAAGGAGTGGGGGTGTGGTTGCCCGGGTCAGACACCATGGACACCATCGGGTTGCCCGGCGTGGTGGTCGGGATCCTGACGACCCCGGCCATCGGCGGCACGGCCCCCGCCTTTGCGAACAGCATCCGGCGCTGGCGCACCGTCAGTGAGGAGGCTGCCGGCAGCGCCGCAGAGGTGCGCGCGGCGCAGTTTGCAGGCCTGCGCGGCAGTGCGCCCGGGGTCGGGGGATTCTGGTATGTCCACCGGTTCTCCGAGGCCTGTGCCCTCGCCGGACAGCGGCTGTTCGTGGGCCTGAGCGCCTCCACCGGGGCGTGGGACGGTGCCACGTCGCCTCCCGCCCTGACCCAGGTGATCGGGGTGGGGCACGACGCCCGGGACGGGCACCTGTTCCTGTACAGCGCCGGAACAGTGGCCGCCGGGGAAGGACAGGATCTGGGAGCGGCGTTCCCGGCCAATACGCCCGCCGCCGTGTACGAGTTTGCACTGTTCTGTGTGGGCGGGGCCTCGGCGGTCCACTGGCAGGTGACGCGCCTGGACACCGGTGATCAGGTGGGCGGAGAACTCGGCGCCGACCGCCTGCCGGCTGCCGGAACACCGCTGGCTCCGCGCGCGCACCTGAACAACGGGGCGGTGGCCGCGTCCGTCATGCTCGACCAGAGCCGCATGTACTTCGAAACCGCGTACTGACCCGGCGGTCACGCTGGATCTCGGGGGCACAGGACAGCTCGTCCCCGGACCGGGATCAGAAACCCTCGACCACGATCTTGCCGCAGGTCAAACGTTGCCGGGGAGGGGTACAGATAAGGACGCTGCTGGCAGTGATGACGAGGCAGCCCAGAAAAACCAAGCCCCTTCACACAGCGGGAAGGGACTTGCGAGCAAACCGTGGGTTATTTTCTGACGACGCTGCACCACGCGAGAATCACGTCTTTGGGGCTGTCGATCCAGACGCCGGCATACCAGACCTTGGAGCTGGTCAGCGCGAACTGCTCGTAGGTGCCGTCGTCCGTCTCGCCAATGTCCAGACTCTTGTACTTGAAGCTTGTTGGGATCTTCGCAGACAGCGCCTTGCCCAGGGCGATCGGATTGCCTTTCCAGTACAGCAGCTCGTGGTACTGGCATTTGCCGTTCATCCCCGCCGCAACGTCTTCGAGCAACTCGACCATCTCATCCGAGAAATCGTCATCGGTGAGTTCGAGGGCGCCGGCGGGCAGCTGGAACCCCGTGAGATTGGATTTGGCAACGAAGTCGGTGGCGTGGGCGGACGGTGCCAGCAGCAGAGCGGCAGCCACGAGAACAGCAATATTTTTTCTCATCGCTTTCATTATGGGGTGCGGCCTGCCCGGCAGGCGATGGGGGAGGGGGGGACTACCGCCGGAGCCTCTGAAGCTTCCTGCCTCTTGCCAGATGCACTTGGGCTTGTCCCGCTATTGCGTAGTTGAGGTTAAGCGGCTTTAGCTTGGCGTTCGAACTCGTGAGGCGTCAAGTAGCCCAGTGTGGAGTGGCGACGCTGTCGGTTGTAGAAGACTTCGATGTACTCGAAGATGGCCTGCCGGGCCACTGAGGGTGACCCGGTTTTGCGCAGATGGAGATAAGCCTCGACAATAGGAGGCACCATCATGACCCACCGCAGAATCCATTCCGCCGAGTTCAAGCGAGACGCCGTTCAGCTCGCCCGAACGGGCGGCAACCTCTCCCACACTGCTCGCGAACTGGGCGAGGGTGCCTCATTGCTCCGCAAATGGCTGACG
>NZ_BMOM01000054.1 GCF_014647075.1 Deinococcus aerophilus
ATAACACGCAGGGTGCCATCGGTCGATCCAAGGTCTACATATGCAATATAGAGCAGGCTGGGCACAGCCGTCAATAGGTTTTACCTTATGAGACCTCTAAAACTGCGCCTAGCGGGCTTACGTGTGGGCTATCCTGACCCACCCATTCCCATGACTCATACACCCGCGCCTAAACCCGTTTCAACTGATCTCGCCGCTATTGTTGTTCTCCTATCTCCTGCTCGCCTGTCCACTTATCCAGGTGCTGACGATGCATCCCGACTGGTGAGCTATGCCAAGAATGCCAAGCTTAGCGAGGCTTTGTTTCCAGTCCTTCAGCATCTTGAAATATGTCTTCGCAATAGGTGGGAAGTTGTTTTGGCTAGTCGTTTTGGCGCAGATTGGTACGATAATCCTTCTTTAAATAGACTTTTGAATAATTATGGCCAATTGGAGCTTCGTAAAGGTAAAGATAAGCTTACGAAGCTGGGGCGCTCTTTTTCTTCGGGAGCTATTATAGCTGAACAGACCTTTGGCTTCTGGACTAGCTTGTTTGGAACTAACTATGAAAAAGTGCTATGGGTTCCTCACGCTCGTGATCTTTTGCCGCATGCACTCCCATCAGAAAGGGACATTAAGGCTATTAGGATTGAGCTAAAAATGATCCGTGACCTTCGTAACAGACTAGCCCATCATGAGCCAATTTTAATGCGTCATAGTCTATGGAGTGATTATGAAGTTGCTCTCAAGTGGCTTAATTGGATAGCGCCTGAAGTAGAAGCTTGGCTAAAAAGCTCAAGTGTTGACCGTTTTCCAGAAGTCTATAAAGCCAATCGGCTTTGAGAACTGTTCTATTTTTAGGGCGATACTATAATTTGACCTACATGGGCTCAGTCTATATGGTATTCGCCCAGATCCTCGTCGAATCTTGGATCAACCAGCAGATAGGTCAGCTACCCTTCAAACATAGAAAAGAGAAGTACCGCGACGACTCAGTCATTCATCACCCACTAAACGTCATCCACTGCGAGAAACGGGGTCCGGAAAAAATCGACGTGCGCAGCGCCGAACTCGCTGGGCTGATCATCAAAGTCTGGCCGCTTTGACCTACGCAATTGAAATCTTGCCGGGCGCTCTAGGCGTCCGAACGCCCCAGGCGGCTTGGTGGTGCAGCGCCCCGAGCGCCCCCGCCTGTAGGCTGCGGCATGACCAACGCGCCGCTGATGCTGACGCCCCGCCAAGCTGCTGAGCGACTGGGGATAGGGCTGGGCACCCTGCGGAAACATGCGGCCACCTGGGAGGCGCTGGCCGGGGAGCCGCTGCCCCGTGGGGAGCATCTGGAGCGGTTGTGGCCGGAGTCGGTCGTGACGCTGCTGGGCGAGGCGCTGGTTGCCGTTCACTGCCGTGAGGCCGCGAGCGTCGAAGGGGCGCTCGGGGCGCTCTACCGCCCTGCTGCGCCCCTGTCAATCCCGCCGCTGGACGTGTCGGAGACCCTGCGGCAGTTCATCCGCGACGAAGTACGCGCGGTCATACGTGAGGAGATCGGTGTGATCCTGACCGCGTTGTCGTCGACGCCGACCACCATGGCCAATACCGACGCGGTGCGTCTAGCCGTTCGGGAGGAACTGAACATCCTGTTGGTGCGCCCCGGTGCCCTGGAGTCTGCGGCACGGCAAGCACCAGAAGCCCCAGTAGGCGCAGAGAGAGACAAGAGTACGCCCGTGGGTCCAGCGGCGCCTTCTCGGCCCTCTGGTGGGCCTGCGCTTCGGCCTCGATTTGCGGGGCGCAGCGGCGCGCTACTGACCCACCTTGAGAACGGCTGCGAACTGGTCAGCGGCGGCGGGATGTTCAGGGTGATGCTAGCGGGTCAGGTGGTCCAGTCGTATGCGCCTTCTGTAGCTCGCCGGGTACTGGAAGTGCCAGGCCTGCTGCGGCAGATCGGGCCAGACCGCTGGGCGCTGGCCTGACACTCGGCCTTGACCCTAGCGTCAGACCAGCGCTGGCGGACTAGCGGTAGCCGACTCGGTGTTGTGCGGCCTGGGCTAACCATTCCTTGCGCGTGCAATTTCTAGCTGGACTCTCTTCAATGCCCCAACAAATTTCGCCGCTCATGTCACGTTCGCCCGTGGCGTGATGCTCCCGGTAAAGGATGTTGCCTGTTTTCTGCTCCTGGGTCAGCAGCTCCAGGGTCAGTAGTTTGGTGTCATTGATGGTGATGTAGATGTAATCCGGCAGGTTGGTTTCCATGTCCACCATTGTCTGCATGGCTCGGGCACACGCCGCCGAAGACGTTTTGACGTTCCATAATGAGTGCGGCAAGTGCCGATGTGGACGTACATTTTGCGTTTTGGGTTCCGACGCTGTAGTCTCAATCCAATAGCCTGACGGCAAAAGCGAACGTCGCCCCACTCCGGCAAGAAGAAGGCGACGCTCAAGCAGCCCAGGGCTGGCCTGGACCTATAGCGTACCGCGCTCAGGGTCTGGGGAAAAGGGGTCTAGCCTTGAATCCTCGCCTGACTGAACGTTTTCTCGACATGGGCCGCGCGGCCCTCGCTTCCCGCGCGAGCGCTGTCGCCATCCCAGCCATGACCACGCCGGATGCCGCCCCGCTGCTCGTAGCGCCACCGGTGCCTATTGTCCGGCCCGCTGAGCAGCCCGTGCCCGTGGTCAGGATGTCAGCCACCCCACCGCCTGTCCGGCCCGTGTTGGCCTTCTCAGCGCCTTCGGAGCTGGTGGCGGGCCTTGACCTGAGCGAAGGCGCCAAGCGGGTCTACGCGGTCATGCACCGGCTGGCCTGCGACGTCGCATGGCTGCGGGGTCATAAGGTCGCGCCCGATACCGTGACCATGCACGTCCCAGCGCTGGTGGTCGCTGGGCTGGCTGGGTACACCACGCGGCACCTGCGGCGGCTGCTGCCGGAGCTGATGGTCGCCAAGCTGGTGGCTGGTGGGCCGCACGCCTCGAGGGTGGGTTTACGGTCCCTATGGGATGGATGCCTTTGGTCAATCAAGGTCCGGGCCGGTCAGGCGGTGCCGGTGGTCCAGCCCGCTGAATGGAAGCATCCGTGGCGACCGGGATTCGAGGCCGACGTGGTGGGCAAAACTGGGGCTGCCGAGTTCATGTCCGCACTACAGACCCTTGAGCTAAACGACGCTGAGAAAACGATGGCCGCCGCCCACGCCTCCGTTACAGCCGCTTACGGCGCAAAACCTGCCGCTGTCTCATCCAGTGCGGACATGGGCGGCGGGCGCGTGCAGGACGTGGTTTACCGCCTGGGTGAGCTGCCCCGCGTCCATGCCCGGAAGCGCCGCGCGCTGGTGGACGAGCTGGGCGGGCTGCTGGCCCAGGCGGTCGACGGCGGGTCGAAGTGGAAGAGGTTGTGGTGCGGGGTGATCTGGCGAACCTGGAACAGCTATGTCGAGGGCCGCTCGGGTGAGTTGCAGGCGCTCGGAGCCGCACTCCTGCGCCTTGAGGTGGACCGGGTAGAGGGCGCGCGGATGCGGAACGCCGGGGCGGTGCTGGTGGCCCGACTGCGGCCCACTTGATCTCGCTGAACTGAGAGGGTAGTCCGCCTCCCAACCTGTTGCGCTGGCCCGTGACGGCCTTCCTGTGGCCTCACCTGAGGCGGACAGATGAGCAACACTCACCTCCCTGCTGCCGGACCTTGTGGCTCATCCGCCCCGGCTCATCTTCCATAGATGAGGGAGTGGGTCATCTCGGACACCTGCGCTGCGCTTCGGTGGCGGTTCCGCTGCGCTACACCGCTGTTCCTGGGAGTTTGACAGTTTCAGACAGGTCGTAAATCCGTACATGGTCCGATGGATTGGAATAGGTCAAGCCGCCTTCGGTTTCCGGGGGGACTTCTCGCGGGCCTTCGGACGGTCCAGAGTCCCAGCTTCGACGGCGGCGCGCTCCATCTCCCCGATGCGCCAACCGCGTAGGCAGGGCACTCTGGCCCAGTCGCTGCTGTCCACGCTGCCGCCGCTGCGAGCGTGGATGTACTCGAGAACGCCCGACACGATGCCGTGGGGGTGGGGGTGACGGTCATGGTCCGCGCGGCATAGCCGGGCGTCACCGGGCTTCGCCAAGTAGTTGGCGTGGCCTTCCAGGTTGTAGACGGTCTGGCGGTCCTTGATGGGCAGCAGCGGACGCGCCAGCAGCCCAGCGGGGGCTGTGGTGATGTGCAGGTGGAGCCGTCCGCCTCTGGCCCGCTCCAGCTTCCACAGCGCCGAGTAGTTCAAGTCCACTACCAGGCGCACCACGCGGACAGCCTGTTCCACGGTGGCGGGGTCATACAGGCTGCCCGAGAATGGGAAGTCCACCACCACCACCACGAGCGGGCCGTGAATGGCTTCCAACCGCCGAAGCTGGTGCAGGATGTCGGCGGCGCGGCTGGCCTGAGCCTTGAGGTTCCAGCGCAGCACGGTGGGAATGCAGTTGTAGAGCTGCTTGTCAGGAATGCTGTCCAGGTCGATGGTCTGCCGGGGGCGGTAGGGGCTGGCACAGTACAGCGGGTCATCAAGCAGCGCCGGAAGGGCAGCGCGGATGACCTGGGCGTCGGTACCGTACTCGAAGACCTTGGCGTGTTCGGTAGGGCATAGCACCGCGCTGGGCGCGGTTGTATCATTCATGGGCATACTGGTTTTCCTTTCTGGCAGGCGTGGGGACGCCTGCCTGTTTCGTTGTCCTCCATGTTCCTGTCGATGTGCGTGTTTGGCAATCGAAGGCCGAACACCCTGAGTGAGCTATTCCTCTTGAGAGAGGCGTCTGGCTGAGTAATTTGATCGGGTGACCGCGAGATGCGTTGAAAGGGTGTCGATCTCGCCCGCCGCGCGTGTCGGTCACCACCTGCCGGTCAGCCGCAGTGATGGCCCACACGCTGGAAATATCGCCGTCACCTTGAAATCAGGGTCTGAAGGTGCAGCGCGGCGGGCTGGTCCGCATCGACAATGCCCATGACGCAAGCGCAGATGCCGAGGGCCGGGGGCGGATGTGTACGGGTGAGTGCAGGACTTGGACAACCGGCAGCCCGAGGGGGCAGTGAAACGACGAGGTGGTGAGCGGAGTTGCCCACAGGAGGAAGGACATGGTGAATGGAATGGAGCAGCAAATAACGGTCGACTCGGTGATCGAGTCCTCGGCGGACCAGGCAGTGCCGGTGATCCGCCGCCCGTCGAACTTGGACCGCTGGCATGAAGTCCGGCGGCAGGAGCATGACCTGATCGTCGGGCCGTCGATGGAAGCCGCCGCCGAGCTGCGCGCCGAGGGCCGGACCTGGAGCGAGTGCGTGGCGGAATTGAACCGGCGCGGTCTGACCTCGCGGATTGAAGCTCCCTGGACCTTCCCGTCGCTGACCCAGGCGTATGCCCGCTGGTGTAAGCGTCGGTGATCTGTGGCCCGCCAGCACGGCGGGCTTGCTGCTGCGCGGAGTTGATCTTTTCCATTGCATTTCTACAATGAGGTTCCGAGAAGGAAAAGGGATGCTCCGGATCCCAATGCCAGCGACGTTAGGGCACCATGGCTGGAACGTGCGACATCGCAGGGATGGATCTGCCGTCGCCAGAACTGTCGTGCTGAACGGCGTAACAGAACTTCTAAACGATGACCATCCCATTCCGTTACGTCTGATTGGACGTAACCTCTTGACATTACGTCTGATTGGACGTAACGTCTATCTCAGGTACGCACGTATAGGCGACTGGAATTTACGGAGCGAATGGGGACGCACGTAATGGAATGAACTCCCGGGCAAGGAGGAACCACTATGGACGTAGCAGTGTTGGTTAGCAAGCAGGCAGGCAAGAAGGTTTTTACAGGCACCCTAACCGCCTCCCTCGCCGTGAGCGAGTTGCGTAAGGGGACAATGGCTGTCAATCCTGAAGCGCAGCGTTCCCTCGCCAAGGGTGTCGGTAAGGACAGCACGATGGAACTGCTGGTGAGCGATAAGGTCCATAACACACCTCGCATGAAATCCTTCGTGAAGTTCATCGACCGCGTTATGGACCAGAACAGCAACACCGAGGGATTCCTGGGCGCGGTGCAGGTTGTGGTCCCCGAGGAGTTCAGGGAAGCCACCTTCGAGGCGCTCGAGGTGGATGCTGATGAACGCCGCAAGAATGCGACTTTGAGCACGTTCATCAAGGCACTCGACGGCAGTCAGGCAGGTACCCTCACGTTGCGCCCCCGACACGGTCAAGCGGGCCTGCATATCGTGGACGGTCAGGGCCGCATCTTCGGTCTTCACTCCTTTGAGAGGTCAGTTGAAGTGCAGCTGGAGAAGGTGCGCCGCGAGGTCAAAAAACTTCAAAAGGCAGCGCTGACCAGCAACGATCCAGCGACGGCACAGCGGCACCTGGAAGAGCAGCAGGAGAATGAACGGAAGCTGCGTGAGCGGTTGGAACGCATCTCTGAGTTTCTGAGCGAAACCCGGGTGTCCTTCGTGTGCTACGTCGAAGACATTCTGGAAGATGGACAAGTGGTTGGTCTCCCGGTCCAGGCGGAGAAGCGCCTCTACATCGAGGGGAACGCATTGAACGCGCAGGCCAGTAAGGAAGACGTACTGCGTTACGAAGGCTTCTCGCCGGTGATCGTCGACTTGGAGGAATACCGCACTACGCAGGAGTGGCTGAGCGATGACTTCATTGAGGACGAATCGAAGTCGATCGGCTCGAATTCCACACGCCTGTTCACCCTGTCCTCTCTGGCACAGGCCTACAGCTACGCCTATATCAACAAGCCGAACGCTCTGAGGGACGTGGATGAAACCATGTTCGACATCGTGGCCAAACGGCAGGCTTTCGTCCACGCCTACTGGGATCGAATTAACGAACTCTTTGGCGGCGTTTGGATTCCGTACTCCGAGACACCAAGTGACCGGCTTAAGTATGTCCGTGAACAGCGTGGACGTCAGAATGTGCTGTTCCAGGCCATCTTCCTGATTGCGCTTGGGCGTCTCGGATACGCTCTGGGCACTCACGCGAACTGGGATCCTGCATCCCCTGTGCTGAAGAAGCTGACGGCGTTGGACCCTGAGGCAGTTAGCTATTACGCGCAGAACCCGATGTTTAAGGGTGGCTACGACCGCACCTGGACTGAAACCATGATGAAGCCGTCCAGGAATGCAGATACCGGCAAGATGGACCGTTTCGCGTTCAACAACGTCAACGACACGATCAGCAATACCTATAAACTGCTTGCAAGCAAGGTCGGTATCGACCCCGTCGATGACGATGAAGATACGCAGACGGCGCAGCCACAGAATGATCCTGATGGCATCTTGGCCGTTGTCGCCAGTGACTAAGTGGCTATGTGCGAGGTGGCGCACCCTGGAATAGGGTGCGCCACTTTCCGTAAGCCATCGGCTGTAATACCCCTACGCACGATCGTGGCAGCCCACCAGCACGGCAGGCTTGCGGCTGGGCTGGATTCATCTTGTAGATGAACTCGCCAGCAACTGCGTGGCGGTGCCAGAAGCTGGGAGGGTGAAGCGTCATCGTCTGCAGCCGTCGAAAGTATGTGCCAGGTGGGGTGCCCTGTCACTGTGAAAGGGCTAGTACCTATGTGTCCTCACATGGGGGCGCCTGGGCAAACAAAGAAGGCGACCCGTAGGCCGCCTTTGATTTCTCCAACATAGCGCGGTATGCGTCGGGTGTCTAGCCTATGCGCCGAATGCGGTCTGCCGCTCTACTTGCGGCGGAACTCGACGGTCTCAGCGCTGGGGTTGATGTTGCTCGTTTTCCAATCCACGGCCAGCCACGCTTTGCCCTGGGAGTGGGTCTCGGTGTTGGACCACCAGGCAGGAGCATGCGTACTGCGGGCGGTCGCCGGAAGGTCGGCGCCGAGGATATTCTCGATTTCGCCGTAGCTGAGGGTGACCGAGGGGGTGGTGCTGGGGATGGCGGCCAGATGCGCGGCTAGTGGGGCATATCTCTTGCCGATGGACTTGATGACTTCGGCGTCCTTGACGCTGATGCTGCCAGCGGGCGTGCTGACGGGTTCGGCCAGGAACGCGGGCAGCCGTTGCAGGAGGGTTGCCGCATCGAGGCTGGCGGGGAGGGAGAGGTCAAGGACGACGTCACTGTCCGTGACCAGCTGTAGTTTTAGAAAACTTTTCATAACTAAAAATAACTTATTTAAGAGTTATCAGCATACCCCCGGCAACTTTTGTTATCAGGGGGTTTCATTGCTTTGAAGAAACCCCTATCATTGTTTCCATGGAAGATCTCCGCATTACCACCAATCTCCTCCGGGTGTTCCGGGTATTGCTTGACGACTTGGACGCCCAACACTACGCCCTCGACCTCAGCAAGTCCGCCAAGGTCAACGTCGGCACGATCTATGCTCTCGTTGCCCGCCTCCAGCGCGCCGGCCTGCTTCGCAGTGACCTAGAGGACGTTGATCCGGTGGTTGCTGGTCGGCCGCCCCGTCGCTATTACCGATTGACCGGCGAGGGCATCCGCTACGCAGAGCAAACCTTGCGCGAGCATCGCGCCGATATCGGGCTGTCTGGCGGTGTTCATGTATGACGTTATGAAAGAGATACTCACAGGTCTGCTCGGTGTGTGGATTCTAGAACGACTCCCCAATGTAGCGATGGCTATCGTCCGATTCGCTGCACGCCGGATGCCTACTCCGGAACTCCGCGAGCAGATGCACGATGATTGGACTGCAGATATTATGACGAGTGCTGGGCCTCTATCAGCTTTTCTGACAGCCATATCAATATTTGTGAGTGTGCCATCGATTAGGGCGGGATACGGCTACAAACCGTTCGGGCTTTATTCGGAGGCTCGATTACTACTCAGAGCTATAGTTTTACATTCGTACGCTTGCATTGGATTTATCGTTTTTTGGCTATATTCTATACTATATCGATATATTAAGCTCATGTCAGTAGAAAACTCTATTGAAATTGATAATATCAATAAAGATGTTCGTGCATTTTGGATCGGTATTGCAATATTGATCCTTGTGCTCATATTCAATTTCGGTATGCATAAAACTATGACAAATCTAATTAATCGTAGAGCGAGTCAATGATCCTTGAATTCTACCGTGGTGACCTAATTGCCCGCGCTTCGCGCCTCGCCATGTTGAACCCTGAGGAGCTACGCCGCCGAGCTGCCGAGGCCGCCCGCGACAAGGACCCAGACATGCTGTGGGCGCTGACCGAGGCACACCTGACCACGCATGGGGCTACCGGGGCACGGGTCAGTCCGCATACCCTGCGGGTCTACGGTCAGGCCGTCCGCACCTTTCTGGCCTACGCCACCGACAACGCCGTCGATCTGCTGAAACCCAGCGCGAACGTCGGCGCGCTGTACTTGCGGCACCTGGAAGCGGATGGCAAGAGAGCGTCCACCGTGCGGGTCAAGTTGGCCGGGGCGCGGGCGCTGTACCGCGCGCTGCGCTGGTCCGGGGCCACCACGGCAGACGCCTTCGCAGACGCCCGCGCCGCCCGTGACCTCACCGCCGCCTGGGACAAGCGTCAGCCCTACACCGAGGACGAGGCCGCCCGCCTGCTGGACCACGCCGATGCGCGGATGCAGGCGCTGCTGCTGCTGTGCGGTCACGCCGGACTGCGGATCGGGGAGGCGCTGACCCTGGACTGGGCTGACGTCGATCTCAGCGCCCGCGTCCTGACCGTCCAGCACGGCAAGGGCGGTAAGACCCGCCGGGTCAACCTATCCCGCTCGCTGGGGGCCGCGCTGGAGGCACTGACGGGCCAGGAGGGGTCAGTCATCGGCGGTGGTGCGGACGCGGCCCGCGAGCGGCTGGGATGGCTGTGCAAGCGGGCCGGGGTGAGCAACAAGGGCTTTCACGCACTGCGGCACTACGCCGGGACCAGGCTGGTGCGCGAGGGCCACAGCCTGGACGCCACCGCCCGCCACCTGGGCCACGCCTCGATTGAGACCACCCGGATCTATGCCAAGTGGGCCGATGACGGTCTACGCGAGGCGCTAGGCGATTGGTGAGGCCAGCCCAGCAGGCCGCCACCTACGCCGGGCCGCTGCGGAAGCACGACGCCAGCTACGCCGAGATCGCCTCGGAGCTGAACGCCAACGGCTTCCGCACCCGGCGCGGTTCGCTGTGGGAAGCGAAGGGCATCCTGCGGATGCTGGCCCGCTGAACGGCCGTAGGTACAAGAACGGCACCCAAAGGGTGCCGTTTGTTTACTGTGGGATCCGTACCTAGGGGACATAACACGCAGGGTGCCATCGGTCGATCCAAGGTCTACATATGCAATATAGAGCAGGCTGGGCACAGCCGTCAATAGGTTTT
>NZ_BMOM01000055.1 GCF_014647075.1 Deinococcus aerophilus
TGCAGGCGTCCACACGGACCGTCGTAGCCGGTGATGACGTGCGCCGAGTCGAAAGTGAACTCGGACGTGAGGGTCCAGGGCATTAGCGGGTCACCGCCCCACTCAGCACGCTGGACTCGACCTTCGGCGCGTCCGTCACCTGCGTCCGCACCCAGCGAACCAACGGAATCAACAGAAGGCTGATCAGCATTTTCAAAATAATCTGCCCCACCATCAGGTTCAGCAGAGGCGCGCCTGTGCCGGCGAAAGCCAGGGTGATGAAGATGATCGTGTCGAGGGTGGTACTGACAGCGTTCGATGCAATGACCTGGACGGCCACCCCGCGCTGTTTCAGGCGTTCAAAGATCAGTGCGTCGATCAAGGTACTGATCAGGTACGCCGCAAGACTGGCCATCACGACACGGAGGGTGGCCCCGAATACCACCTGGTAGGCGTCTGTGTTGAAGAAACCCGGTTTGGGCAGGGCATTCACAAGCAAGCCGTAGCCGGCGAGCAAAGCGTTAGCGGCAAAACCTCCCCAAATCAGGGCTTTGGCACTGCTCCAACCGCCTGCCGTGTGAATGGCGTCGCGCAGGGTGAAGGTCAGCGCGTACAGGAATATGGCGCCGGGGAAGATAAATGATCCGACCTGGACAAGCCGACCGGCCGTGACGTTGCTGACGAGTTCTGCACCGATGTAGATGGAGACCAAGATGATGAGGAGTGTGGGATTGATTTGGGTCATGTAGGCAGACTCCGGAAGGGAAGACCGTTGTTCGCATGAAACCGCTCGGGCGGTTCATGGACGACGGAGTCCAGTGCACCCACGGTGGGTACGACAAAGTGGCGGGGTACTGCCCAGGCGCCTTCCTCGCAAGGAAGCACGGCAGATGTCAGCAGTGTGGGAAATTAGAGACGCACTGAACAGCCGTCGGCCCCGAGCATTCGGGGAGTCAGACCGTTCGGTTGTGGCGCCCTGGGCGCTGTGTCAGCGGTATGGCGCGGAGCGCTCAGGAGAGGCACCGGGGGCCAGCCGCGATGTCACCCGAACAGAGGATTCGGGTGACATCGCGTGCCCGAGGTGAAGGGGATCAGGTGGGGCACTCCTGCCACCTGATCCGGTGCCAAGAAACACCCAGATCCTGCCGTAGTACTTATTCATAGTTCTCCTGTTGCCCGTGCGGCCTTACGGGTGAAGGGCAGCGGCACAGTCTGTGCGCTATCGGATAGTGTAGCGAATTTAGCCCAGGACAGAAACGAACGAGAAAGCCTCAGGACGGTTCTGGCAACTTAACGCCTATGGGGTGGTGAACGGTGAAGGACTGCAAGCCCTGCTGACGTTGTACGACCGTTTCCCCTCCAGTTAGTGAGACGTCCAAGAACTGCTCCACGAGCGCGGAATCATGGTCGGTCACGAGATGCTGCAGGCTACTTACCAGACAAAACTCGGCATGAGGGCGTGTACTGACCGCCAGTACACGGGCGAGGGGTGGAGCAGAACATCTTGAAGATGAGTGATGCCCAGCCGAAGGTGACAAAGACGCAGGTGTGCAGGGCCGAGGGTTATGACCAGTTATTGGGATACAGGGAGCAGGGGAACCTCAGAAAGGCAGGTGGCCTAAAGGTCAGGCCACCTGCCCCACGACCTCTTGCCACGTTTTGAAGGCACGCTGTTAATTCAAGGGCCAGGGGTGAGTGGGAACGGTGAAGCAAGCCGGGTGGTGGAGATTCGTGATACGCACGTGCAGGTTGAAGAAACCCTGTGCTCGTTTTTGTGATCCGAACCCGCACTGACGTGCCGCCGTACGTGTTCGCAGTGCAGAACGTCCTGCCACCCACGCAAGCGGGTGTGGCCACGTAGAATGTTGCGTTTTTCCAGCAACAAGGCGGCAGTGTGGGCCGCGCGGTACCGGGCAACGTCTTCGCTTCGAGTCTCGGGACGCGCGTGCTCTGCTGGCCGCCATGGCGATGCGTAGACGAAGCAACGAGGGCACCATCCATCCCGTGTACCACGAAGACCACCGGACCGGATACCGGGGTCTGGCGAGTTACCGGGACCCAGAAACCGGGCGGCAGCGACGCCGGTCGGTGACCCGCAAGACCCGGTCCGAAACGGAGCGGGCGCTGAAGATCCTGATAGACCAGTTGCCCCGGGGTGGTGGCCAGCGGGCACGCACGGCGCTGCCTGCCTCGTTCCCGCCCTCTACCCGGCCGGAGACCCTGCATGCCCTGCTCGAGCGCTGGCTGGACTACAAGCGCCGTGACGTGCGTCCGTCCACGTACCGCGATTACGTCCACACGCTGCGGTTCGTCCTTCCCGTGCTGGGCGAGCGCTCTCTGAGCAGCCTCACGGCGCTCGACGTCGAGCACCTGGCGCAGACCCTGCACCGCGCGCACGCCCCGAAGACAGCGGGCCGTATGCTGGGCCAGCTCCGGATGGTGCTGCGTCAGGCCGTGGTGTGGCAACTGCTCGCGGTGAACGTGGCCCAGTATGTCCGCAAACCGAAGGCGCCGAGACCGGAAGTGCAGGTCTGGACGGCCGTGCAGGTGACCCGCTTTCTCACGGCCGCCCGCGGCCACCGGCTCTGTCCCCTCTTTGCGCTGGCCGTCACGACGGGCATGCGCAAGGGGAGCTGCTGGCGCTGCAGTGGGGCGACATTGACCTGCAGATCCACGAACCCGCCGTGCGTCATAACCTGGTGAGGAACGAGGCCGGACAGTACGCCGTGAGACTTCCGAAGAAGGGCGCGGGCCTGCGCAGGCTCGTGCTGGCGCCCGACATCGTCCTCGCCCTGCAGCGCCACTTGCGGGAAGAGCACCGGAGGCGCCGCGCGCCGGCGCCGGGGGACTTCGTGTTCACCGCCGGCTCGGGCAACCACGTCCAGCCGCGCCATCTGGACCGCACCTTCCGCGCCCTGACGCGGGACGCCGGCCTACCGCGCATCCGTTTCCACGATTTGCGCCACACTGCGGCGAGTCTACTGATCCGTCAGGGTGTGCCGGCGAAAGTGGTGGCCGCCCTGCCGCTGGACGTGTTGCTGGGCGCCTCGGCGGAACGTTCGGCCGCCCTGTCACCCGAGTCGGTTACGGACGCCCAGCGGGGGGCCGATGCCCTGCGCACCCTGCATGCGGCGCTGGGCAACTTTCTTCGTCAGGCTCCCGCGTGGGCACAGGAGGTCGCCTTCGCCGGTCTGGCCAGACGACCCGCGGCGGTGACACGCCGGCGATGAATCCTGGCCCACCCGACGGGATCTGGACCGATCGGCCGCGGTTCCCGGATGCACCCCAGGCCGCCGCGCAGGCCCCCCGCCTCAGTCGGTGGCTGCCGTCTCCAGGAAACGTTACCGACCTCCGAGATCGCCCCACCATACGGCTTGAACCAGCACCTGCCGGATGTGGCAAGCTGTTGATGACTGGAGTGGGGCACAGGCTTCCACAGATAAGAGGCCTGATGTGCAGGCTGCCTGCCACACGATTTCTCGCCACGCAGCGCGCGTGCCACTCTGCCAGCGACGCGGCCTTCACCCTCGCGCCCCGTGCGGGAAGACATCAGATGGCCCGCACCGTTCGCCTGTGAAGGGGGCGGCCACCCTCTCCCCCACGGAACGCGGCGAGTCCGCGCCGCCATGATCGGTCTCTCCACGCCGCCATCCATCATGCCGGGTTCATGGACGTTCGGGGACAGGAACCGCACCGGGGCTGCAGGCCATGAACCCGAGGTGATGCGGGGAACCGTTCCGTCATGGTCTCGCGCAGTCTTACCGGTAAGACCAGATCGTCACCGGTCCTTGAGCACCTCGGGCATCCGGGCGAGCCAGCGGTCCACGGCCCTGCGTTCGTCGGGCTTGAGGTCATTCAAGAAGCGCCGGCTGCCCAGCTTGCGGGCCACCTGGGCCGCTGCGCTGGGGGCCGGGGATGGATCGCTCAGCCGCCGGGCCTCAGCCTGCAGTTCGCTGCGTGACGCGCCCTGTCGGGCCAGGTCGATCAGGCGGACGTGGTGCGCCTCGGGCGCACCAACCACCACCGAGGCGAGCGTCAGGGCCAGTCCACCGCGCAGCGCTTCGAGTACCACCTCGGGCCAGCCCAGGATGCGCAGTTTGTTCTTGGCAAACGACGACCAGCTCTCCCCCATCGGCCCGAACACGGCGTCGAGCGCGGCGGTCTGTTCGCCCGCCTCTTCCTTGGTCAGCCGGATCAGGCGGCGGCGGGCATCGTCTCGCGGCAGGCCCAGGGCGGCGGCGGCCAGCTCGAGCTTGGCGTCCACCTCGTCGATCAGATTGAGGTCCTCGCGCTGCAGGTTCTCGAGCAGGGCCGCCATGCGCGCTTCCCGGTCGTCCAGGCTGCGGACGACCACCGGCACCTCGTCCAGCCCGGCGAGCTGCGCTGCCCGCCAGCGCCGCTCACCGGCAACGATCTCGTGACCGCCGTCCACCGGGCGCACGAGCAGCGGCTGCAGCACCCCCTGCTGGCGGATGCTCGCCGCCAGGCTGGCCAGGCCAGCGTCTGCGAAACTGCGCCGCGGCTGGGCAGAGCCGGGCCGCAGATCGGCGACGGCCAGGACGGTGACCGCGTCCGGTCGGCTGAGGTCGCTCGGGAGGTCGCCCAGCAGTCCGGCCACGGTGCGCTGGCGCCGGGGACGCGGGCGGGTCACGCCACGCTCCCGGCGTAGGTCAGTCCCACGGCGCGCGCCACGTCGGCGGTCAGCACCTTGATGTCCGCGTGTACCGGACTGCCCGGGGCGTACACTCCCACCGGCGCGCCCTGGGCCGTGGAGTCAAGCCAGACGGCCTCACGCTGCGGCACCGGCGTGGCGATGGGGGAGAGGTGGGCCCGCAGGTCGGCGAGGACCTCGCGGTCGTGTAACCGCCGCGAGTCGTACAGGGTGGGCACGTACAGCGCCACCGTGAGGTCGGGGCGGACCTCGCGGTACTCGGCGAAGGCTCCCTGCAGGCCGGGCAGGGCGTCGACGCCCTTCTGGCGGGTAGGCACGGGAACGACCATGCGGTCGGCGGCCAGCGCACCCAGGATGGCGAGCTGCCCCAGGCTGGGCGGACTGTCGATCAGGACCACGTCGTAGCGGTCCTGGACGTCCTGCAGCGCACGGCGCAGGCGGCCCTGTGCGCCCACCCGGCCCATCATCTGCCCCTCGGCGACTGCCAGCCCCACCTGGGCCGGAATCAGATCCAGACCGTGGACCCGGACCGGTGCGGGCAGCGGCTGACCGTCCACAGCCACCGGATAGACGGTCTGCTCACGGACCACCCCGTCCACGCCCAGCCAGCCGGTGAGGTTGGCCTGGGGGTCGAGGTCGATCAGAAGGACCCGCAGGCCGCCGAGGGCCAGCTCGTGGCCCACGTTGAGGGTCAGGCTGGTTTTTCCTGCGCCCCCAGCATGGTTAAAAACCGTGACGGTGATCATGTCGGCTACTGTACACCGCCCCCGGACCACCGGTCTTACCGGTAAGACCGGGGCCGTCCCGTGGATCTTCCATCCCGGTTCAGCAGCCCGGGACGAGCAAGGAAAATGCGCTCCCATGCTCCGAACACGGTCAAGGGTTCTGGCAACGGGACGCCGGTAGGGGGGTGAGCTGTGATGAACCGTACGGAGAGAAGGGACTCACGGACGATCGAAAGCAGTGGTCAGGCGCGCGCAGTGGTGGCGTCGGCAGTCCTGTTCGGCGCGCTGCACCTCGGGAACCTGCTGTACCGCGATCCGGCGATCGTTGCCGCTCAAGTGGTGGGGGCCTTCTGTTTCGGCCTGGCCTTCGCAGCACTGCGAATGCCCTGTGGATCTTGATGGTGCTGCATGCTTTGCATGACTTTACCCTGCGGTACTCGAACTTCCCGCTGATTCCGCTGAATGTCGCCCAGGATATCGTTCTGTTGGGGTTCGCCTGGGTTCTGCTGCGTGGGATGCGCCGCTCCGAGACAGACGACGTCGGAAGCGCAGTGGCACATCCGGTGAACATTTGAAGGGTACTGGCAACCCCACTTGACCTCAGCGGCGAGAGGTGGCTTCGTCGGACTGGAGCAGGCACGGTGGTGCAAGTGTGCTGGTGGAGGTTCGGGACGTGGGCGTGCAGGGCCAGGAACTCCTGAGTCCGCCGTCATGAGTCTCGAGATGGGCATCGCGTTTGGAGTGCTCATGGGCACGGCGCTGGGGACTGCCCTCTAAACAGGGATGGGCAGCGCGCTTGAGGCTCGAACCCGAAACCAGTTTGGCTCGTGCTGCGTTCCGGGGAACTGGAATCAGAAGCAGGGTCCTCAGCACCTGACACTTTGCGGCAAATGGCGTCCTGGACGCGGTCCGGCACAACGAAGGGCAGTATTTGGGTCTGTGACGATCCCCGATACTGCTCGACTGCATGCTGACACGCTGGCGACCCACCTGCACACCGCCCTGCCCCATCGCCGTCTGGACGCCCTTCGGCGTCTTGCGGAGGTGCTCCTGGCGCTGATCCAGGCCGAATCCACGCTCCACCGCAAGATTGCGCTTCACCTTCCTCGTGATGCCACCCTTGAATCCAAGACCCGCACCGTCGCGCGGGTCTTCCACGACGCTCAACTGACCCCGCAGGACGTCACAGACGTCCTGCTTCCGCTCCTCCCTCAGGGCAAGCTGACCTTGATCATAGATCGGTCGACCTGGCACGACGCTCAGACGGCCCTGAATATCCTGGTGCTGGGTGCCATCCTCGGCGGGGCAGTCATCCCGCTCGTGTGGTCCATCCTCCCGCATCAGGGGAACAGCAGTACCGCTGCCCGGATCCTTCTGGTCGCGCGCCTCCTGGGAGTGCTGCCCGCCCGACGCTGGGCGGTGTTGATCGCTGAGCGGGAGTTCGTCGGGCAGCAGTGGTGCTCATTTCCGCGCTGGATACGCATCCGGCAGTGTCTGCGTATCCGGGAGAACACCCGCACCCAGGATGACCTGGCCCGGGATCTATTCACCACGCTCCAACCGGGTGAGGTCCGTACGCTGTTCGAGCGGACCTAGTCTACGGCGGCTGGATGCACGTGGTCATCACCCTGTCCCCCGCGGGGGACAGGGTGATCGTCGCCTCGGATTTGCCCGTCCTGGACGTCCTGACCACCTATCGGCTCAGGTGGGGCATCGAATTGACATTCTCCGCCTTGAAGTCCCGCGGGCTCAACTTGGAAGCCACGCACATGACGGCCCCCGAGCGCATCTCCCGATTGTTTGGGTTGCTCAGTGTGGCCCTGGCCTGGATGACCCGGGTTGGCGTACAGGCTCTGCAGAGAGACCCACCCAGGCGAGACAAGCGGGGACGGGCGGTGGTGAGTCTGGTACGGATCGGGTGGTAGATCCTCAGTCAGGCATTGCGGTGGGGCGGTGACGCCTTCTGCAATTGCCTTGAGCTGCTCAGCACGCCATTCCTGCCGACTGGAACATCAATTTCCCGAAGTGCCAGGTGCTGAGGGTGGGGACGATATCATGCCATATCGTCTCCCTTTTTATGCGCTCAGCATGCTCGTTTGTCCCATCAACCCCAGGCCCTAAACGGCGTGTACGGGCGTGCGTCTTTTGAAACCTTGCGTCAGCGTGTCTTACTTGCCAGCTGGCCCGCTGCACGGAATTGTCGGAAGAGCCAAAACCGGGTCACCCTCAATCTCAGAGGGCCTGTTCTTCTCGTTGTTCTTCAGCCCTTAGCCGCTCTTTGAGATCGTCCACGAAGCCCTGGGCGTCGAGGGTGGCCAGCCGATGGTGCGCCGACTCGATCAGCGGGGCTGGATCCAGTCGCCCCTGCGTCACCAGATCGCGCACCGTGTCGAGCTCAGAAAGGCTGAATTTGCGGGTGTACAGCAGCGAGATCCGCTTGGCTGTGAACACTGCGGCGGCGTCCGGCGCTAGGCCGGCGAGTTCCTCGGCCCAACCGGGGAGGGCGGGGGTTGTCTCTGCTTCCCGTTCAGGGCGAGGACGCGATGACTCTGGCTTCACTGTGATGACCTTGCCGGCTTGACTGTCCGGGTACTGGTCGGCGTTCTTGATCAGGTGGACCAGGGCGTGCGCCGCCGTCTTGCGGACCGTGAGCTGGCCAGACCGGACGAGCCGCTCGAACAGCTCGATGCGGCCGATCAGCACAGAGGTGGTGTACTGACGGGCCAGCTGCCTGGAGACCCCGTCGGTCACGCCGTGCATGCGCAGCCGGTGGAGGAGAGTGGGACTGACCGGCGTGAAATCCGGCGAAAACTCATACCTCAGGCGCTGCTCCCGGCCCCGGCCCGTGACGACGATCTGGCGCAGGTAACCGCGGCGCAGCAGCTCCTCGTGCGGTTTCTCGAGGGCCCGCCTCACGGCGTCGGGACGGACGTTCGGCAATTTGCACTGCTCGGCCAGTTCGATCAATCCGACCTCATATTCATCGACCAGCTCGTCAGGAGATTCGGGATGGTAGCGCATTGCGTCGAGCAGGCGAAAAATAATGCGGGTGCGCGGCCTGGACAGCGACTGCATGAACTCAATGTTGAGGGGCTTGGTGTAGCCGCTCCGCAGAGAGGCTACCAGCTGCTCCGCGAGTCGGAGTCTGAGCATGCTCCGTTCATCGAATCTGCCCGACTCGCCCTGATGCGTGTATTCCAGCAACTCGATGAAATGGAATTTCGCCGTGGTCCAGCGCCGGTTGGGATGGTCCCTCCAGCCTCCACCGATCTCGTACGAGGTCGTGTGCAGCCGGTCCAGACTGGTCGAGAGCATCCCCCGGTACTTGCCGTTGCGGTGAAAGCCAGCGAGCTGCATCAGCTCAGACACCGCCAGCGTCATGATGCCGTCGTCGGGCAATCCGATGCTCATGTAGTGGTCGATCAGCGCGCTGCTGACGTCGTTGTCGATACCGTGAGGGACACCCAACTCGGGCAGGGCCCTGCAGGAGACCCGCACGAGGCGCTCTCCGTCCTGATAGGTCACCCGCCAGGAATTCTGTCCGGCCAGCTGGTCCTGTGCCGAGACCAGGTTGAGCCGGCCCCAGTTCAGGTCATCGAAACTGCTGCGCTGTTTGTCAGTCACGGGCCCCCTTGGTGTTGAACAACATATTCCTTACCTGGAAAAAGATCTTGACAAGTAATTGGTGAAAAACACCAACAAGAGGAGGGGCCAGATGCCGTCTGGGACGCAGCAGATCGACCGAACGCCATAAGTATGTCTCAGGTAATGCCTCGAGTATGTCTCAGCAGCCCAAAAAAATGCCGCAGGTATGTCTCAGCGAATCCCACGGGTGTGTCCCAGGTGATGCCTGGGACACACCTGTGGGATTTGTCTGGATTCCCACGAGTGTGTCCCAGGCGGGGAACGTCGAACTCCACGGGTGTGTCTCAGGCAGTTCAGAGCAATCCCTCGGGTGTGTCCCAGGTGATGCCTCAGGTGTGTCTCAGATAGGTGTACTGCCTTTTCGCGCCTTTTGGTGTCACCGCCCTCCGGTGTGTGGACATCGGTGACATCAAACACGGGTGGCGGGTTATGGATGAGCACAGCGGTGTGGTCGATCATTTCTGCCGTCACGCCGGGTGCAGCCGGGAGCGGAGTTCGCGCAGCAGGGCAGGCACCTGACTGAGGGTGACCCGGTTTTGCGCAGATGGAGATAAGCCTCGACAATAGGAGGCATCATCATGACCCACCGCAGAATCCATTCCGCCGAGTTCAAGCGAGACGCCGTTCAGCTCGCCCGAACGGGCGGCAACCTCTCCCACACTGCTCGCGAACTGGGCCTCAATGCCTTGGAGTGACCCCCCAGGAGCGGACCAGGAGGCAAGGCACTTCGCCCCCGTCAGCTCTTAGGCTGACGGTACCGAAGGAGCCG
>NZ_BMOM01000056.1 GCF_014647075.1 Deinococcus aerophilus
GGTGGCATTTTCGGTTGTCACAAACAGAAAGTGTCCCCTACCGGGGACGCTTTCTCATACTTTGTGTCAGGCCGTCAGGGGTTGAGGGTCATGACGCATTGGCACGGTGAATGAACAGCCGGATCAACATCTCCAAGTTGACCTGCTTGCAGCTCAACGACTCTTGGCCAGAACGGCACCCGTACGGGGCCTGACCGCTCCTTTGTAGTCAGAGACGCAATACCGGACACATCAGTTGTCGTCCTGAAGTCTTCAACCCACGCGGTGGCCCACCGATGATGCCGGGAAAGAGGATCAGCGTGCCACCATTCACCCTCAGCGTGGTTCGCTTCCGGCTTCTGCAACCCAGCGCTCTGATGCTTACCCGGTCAACACAGCCGTATGCTACAGCCCAGACGTTTCCAGCGTCTCAGTGCCGTGATCGACCATGCGCCCGCCCGCGTACCGGGCCACGCTCAGCAGGGTCAGTTCCCAGGTGCGGCGCTGCGCGGCATGAACGCCGAGGATATAGGCCAGCCGGTCAATGTGCGAATGGCTGCGAAACAGCGACTCGATCTGGAGAAGCACGCGTCCCGGCGTCTGTCCTGGCAGGACCCGGAAGTCCGTGGTACCCGCCTCGGGATGGAGCTGCAGCGTACGGGCGCGGAAGCCCAGGGAATCCGTGTGTTCGATCATCACCCGCCCGCGCCGGATCAGGAACATCAGAATCCACAGACGGTCGCCCTGTCGCAGCGGCGGCACCGGGTGATCGAGGCCCCGGAACCACGCCAGCCAGCGGGGCACGTGGTCTGGAAGGTGGGTGCGCCAGTGTTCGGCGATCTCCTCAGGCTCCCGGGTACAAGCCTCGATCTCTACCCAGTAGCGCCTGCGGGTGAGCGGCCCCACACCGTCCTGCGGAGTGGAGGGGCGCAGGGGATGGCGCGGGCCTTTGAGGATCAGGGCGGCCGTCACGACAGGCAGCGCCCACAACAGGGAAAAGCGGGGGGACATGGAAGACCTCCAGGATGAATGTCAGATCGGCAGGGCAGGATCCAGGTGAGGGATGTTTATCCGGTGGCAGGAAGGGCTCAGGAAGTCCTGTGCAGGTGCGTTGAAGGCGTCGCCTCCCCAGGTTCAGCGGGCCCCTGTATCCAGTCGGGGGTGATTCGGGAGCGCCGCGGCACCGTGAACCGGTCTACGCGGTGAGTTCGCCGCCGGTGATGGCGTAGATGGCTCCGGTGGTATACGCGCTGTCGCCCGAGGCCAGCAACACGTAGGTGGCGGCGAGTTCGGCGGGCTGTCCGGGGCGGCCCAGCGGCGTGTTCTGGCCGAACTCGGGCGCAGAATCGGCGTCTCCCTGCACCACCAGGGGTGTCCAGATCGGTCCCGGCGCAACCGAGTTCACGCGGATGCCGTGTTCGGCGAGCATCTTGGCCAGCCCCTTCGTCATCGTGACAACCGCGCCCTTGGTGGAGGCGTAGGCCAGGATGTTCGGCGAGGGCTGGTACGCCTGCACCGACGACGTGTTGATGATGCTCGCTCCCGGCTTCAGGTGGGGCAACGCCGACTGGCACAGGTAGAAGATGGCAAAGACATTGGTGCGGTAATGCCGTTCCAGTTCCTGCGGCGTGACGTCTCCCAGGTCCTTGAAAGAGTTCTGGTACGCCACGTTGTTGACGAGCACGTCCAGCGCTCCAAATTCGGCCACCGTGCGCTCCACCAGCTTCTGGCAGTGCGCCGGATCACCGATGTCTCCGGCGATGGTCAGGGCCTGCCGCCCGGCCTCGCGCACCAGCCGCGCGGTATCCTCGGCGTCACGGTCCTCGCTGAGGTAGGAGATCACCACGTCGGCTCCCTCGCGGGCAAAGGCAATGGCCACCGCCTTGCCGATGCCGCTGTCGGCCCCGGTGATCAGGGCCACCTTGCCCTTCAGCTTGCCGCTGCCGTGGTAAGACGTCTCGCCGTGGTCGGCGGCAGGTTCCAGTCCGGCCTCGGTGCCGGGGTTGTCTTGGTGCTGCGGGGGAATGGCCGGTTCGGGCGTGCGCGGATCGTCATGGTGCGTCATGCCCGGTATTGTTGGCCGCCGCGGGGACAGAGAAGTTGAGAATTGGATCAAGGGGGAGGCATTCAAGAAGAGGTGAAGGGTCGATGCTGAGGGTTCCCCGGTTTTGCCTCTCTACCTCACCGCCACACATTGCCGACATTTCTCCGAATCAGAGCACAAGAAGCGGCTCAAGGTTATTTGCGACATCAGTTCCGGATGGCCCGGTCAGTTCACCTGCTTGACCTCATGGTATGGCGGTGTAATCCATGTGCCCGTCTCAGGCCACTGATTTTCCTGGGACGCCTCAAACCTCCTGCGGCGGAACAATTCGGTAGTCGATCGGTTTGAAGGTGCCGTTGTTGCTGCCTTCCGCCGAGCACGCGGTCAGGCCCACCACCAGATCCATCTCGGCGCGCAGTTCCAGCGACTGACCGGCCCGCGAGATCGGAGGACCGATCTTCACGCGGCCGTTCTCGCCCACCAGCACGTTCATAAAGATGTTGAGGGTGGTAGGGATCTGGTCGGGCTGGATGCCGTAGGGCGCGAGGGCCTGCACCAGGTTGCCGAAACAGCTGGGGTGTCCCTCGGCCGTGCCGGGTGGATACAGCAGTTCAAAGGTCTCGGTCGAACACGGCGTGAGCAGAAAGTCATGGCGGCCCACGTCGTCGCGCAGCAGGGTCAGCATCGGGCGGCTGCGGTTGGAGTACAGGATGTGCCCGGTGGTGAGGTAGATGGTTTCGTTGTAGTCGAAGGTCCGGCCGGAGGACAGCCACTCGCCGCTGTCGCTGTCCGCATAGGCCATCAGGTCGGCCACCTGCTCGCCGCGTGGGTCCGTCACGACGAGCACGTCACCCCGGCGCAGGCGAAAGGCGGTGCCGCTCTGGGGGGGAATCCGGTGGGTCTCGGCCTGGGAAACAGCTTCAGTCATGGGCATTCTCCTGATGAAAACGTCGAGCGGCGGACAGAAAGGGGCAGCGGTCAGCGTCCGCGTGTGCCTCTGGAATGCGCAGATTATCCGGTAGGGCGGGAAAGGGGGCCTGCCACTCGGGCTCCACCGCGCGGCCCGAGTACTGCCGGGCCTCGGACGCCTGCCCGTGGTCGGCCAGGTTGGGATTCAGACTGCCCTGCAACTTCATCTCGCGGCTCCGGATCGTGTCCTGGAAACGGGACCAGCGGCCGTCGCGCTTCAGCGCCTGGAACTGCCGGTGCGCGTTGAACACCAGCGTCGGGTAGGGAAAGGCCCGCGCGATGCGGCTGCTGCGCGGATGCCCGCCGATAACGAAAAAGGCCCGCCCCGCGAAGGAGAAGCCGAAGGTGGGGTCACGGGGATCGGCACTGACCTCGGAGTTGTAGGGCGAGGCGTCGGCGCGGTGCAATGCCCGAAGTTGCTCCCACAACCGCGCCTCAAAGGCAGTTTCGTCCATATCACGTGGTCCCCGGAACACGGCGACCATGGTCGTAAAGTCGGAGTCCATACGGTCCTGGTCGCGGCAGAAGCGCTCCAGATCGCGCGCAAGGGCCGCCGTCGTCTCGGGGCTGCCCAGTTCGCTGTAGTTGGCGAAGGCGTAGTTGTCGGTATTGAAGGCCGCCTTGGCTGCCACGCAGGAGAAATCGGGAGCCAGGATCCGGTCCCGGAAGACCCGGTGGGCACGGCGCACGAAGGAACCGCCCGCCGTGCCCTGTAATTCACCGCTTTCAATCAGGTGGTAGCTGCTTAAACTGTCCCCTGCCGAGGTGTTATCGTTGAGCATGGCTCCTCCACTTTCCGCACGGCCCTGAAGAAGCCGGGTGCGGGGTTGTCGTCCGCCGAACCTAACGGCAGGCGGCCGACCACTCTGTGGAGTTCGCCCCTAACTCAAGGAAAAACAGCGAGCGGTGAAGAAAGCCCGAAAGGTCGTCTCAGACGAAACTGTGGTCCCGGCCCGTGTATGCGGCCGGCTGGGCCGCGACGGACAACAGGCCAGACCGCCGCCGCTTTCAGGGGAAGCGGCGTGATCAACCGCCGATGAAGGGCGGTCCGGGCAGTGACCTCAGCCGCCGGTCTCTGACCTCAGGCGCGGAAGACGTCCACCCAGGTCCCGGTCGCCGAGGACTGTTCCCAGGCCTCCAGAACCGCCTGGATGCGCACCCCCATGGTGAAGTCGACCAGGTCGCCCGAGCCGCCGCGCACGCGCCCCACGAGCGCCCGGACCAGCCGTGTTCCTGCGGCCCCCTGCTCTCCCTCAACAGGCACGGGTTCAGGCGGCGCCTGACCCTGCGCCGCCACCGGCCTTGCCCAGTTCACCAGCCCGGCGGTGCCCGCTAAGCCGTATACGGTCAAGCTCACCTGCTCGGGGCGGGGCACGTTCGTCAGGCACGACACGACGACCAGAGACCCATTTTCAAGTTCCAGCGTGCCGAGAGCAGCGATTTCACAGGCGTCCGGATCGTTGGCGGGGTACTCGGTGTGGGCCCACACCCGCGCGACTGGACCCAGCGTGGTCAGGATGACGTGCAGCAGGTGCGGCCCCACCTCACGGATCGGTCCGCCCTGCTCCCGACCGCCGATCCAGGGGTTTTGCTGCCACCCGCGCGGCCACTGCGGAAACACCAGGGTCAGCTCGGTGCGGCGCAGCGTTCCGAGTTCGCCCCCCTGAACAAGGTGGTGAAAGGTCTGAATGCCCGGGTCACCATGCAGCGGCAGATTCAGAGCGTGCACGACTCCCCTCGCCTGCGCCGCACGCTGCAGGTCCCGCGCTTCGTCCAGCGTGAGGGCCAGCGGTTTCTCGCACAGAATGTGCCGGCCCGCCGCGATGACGTCCAGTGCAATGGCGTGGTGGTATTTCGGCGGCACGGCCACATACACGAGGTCCAGATCGGTCTCGTCGAGCATCCGGCGGTGGTCCGTCCAGGCCGAGGCCGCCAGCGGTTGGGCGGTCCTTTCCGCCAGGGAGACGTCGATATCGCACACGGCCGTCACGCGCACCTCGGGATGGGCCGTGAAAGCCTTCAACAGGTTCTGGCCGATGGCCCCGAGGCCGATCACGCCCACCCGAATGGAACTGGTCATCTGATTCTCCTTTGATTCCGCAACCGCCCCCTGATTTTGCCAGGGGTGGGGAGGGGAAGTTCAGTCTGGTCGAGACTGAAGATGAATATGACTTCCCCCGGACGGCGGCACAAGTTGAGGATGGCCCGGTGTCGCGGTTCTTCCGCCGGTTTCTACAGAACTTCCAATCACCTTGATCCAGCGTGAGGTAAAAGCCCTGGGCCTTCGACCTGGCCTCTGAAATTCAGTGGACCATGTCCCGCGCCCAACCCAGGCGCACTCCGAATGGCCGACTGGACATAGGTGTGGGCGGCCCGCACCGCACCGGGCAAAGACATTCCCCGTGCCAGATTGGCCGTGATCGCCGCCGAAAGGGTGCACCCCGTTCCATGCGTGTGGCGGGTGGCCTGCCGGGGCGCGTGGAGCAGCAACCGGACCTGTGGGGTCCGCAGCTCATCGGTCACGGTCGCGCCGTCCGCGTGTCCGCCCTTGAGAAGCAGCGGCAGACCGCCGGGAATGTCTGGCCCGAACAGGGTCTGCGCCTCGGGCAGGTTCGGCGTGATCAGGGCGGCGAGGGGCAGCAGCTCGTCCCTGATCACCGCCACCGCGCCCGGGTCCAGCAGCGCGTCCCCGCTCTTGGCCAGCAGCACCGGATCCACGACCACGGGCAGGCCACGTCCCCGCAGCGCCGCCGCCACCGCCCGAATCAGGTCCGCGTGGCCCAATGCCCCGGTCTTGACGGCGGCCACCGGAAAGTCGCTCAGCACCGCCTCGATCTGCGCCCGGACCAGTTGCGGCCCAAGCGGTCGCCCCCCGAGCCGCTTCGTTGACCGCCCTGTCCGCGATCCGTTTGGGGGATTGGCGTCTGAAATCGCCGGATCCAGCGTACGGACCACGACGGTCCCATACCGGCAACTGGCTTAGGGGCGAGCGGCCGGTGGCCGCACTTTGATTGCCATGCGGGGCGAACTGCGGTTCCTACCTTCGCCAATTGTTCACATGAACGGGACATCCTTTGGATGAAGCAGAACAGGGAGGCCACGACAGGCCCGCACCGTCCCCACGCACACGGGATCCGTGGTCTCGGGCTTCGCGTCCTCTGATCTGTCAAAGCAAGGAGAACCCCACATGAATCCTGAACTCAACCGCGTCCATCCGACTTCCATTCCAGCGCCGGAACGGCCGAGGCGGGCTGCCCGGCTGCTCGGTGCACTGGCACTGGGCTGCAGCCTGCTCACCTGCGCCCAGGCCCACGGCGGAGCGACGACGTCCAGCACCTCAGTCTCAGAACTGCCGGTGGGCGACGGCCACGTCACAGACACTCCTCAGGTGGGCAACGTCTACTCCTGTTCGACGACGTTTCGTACGGGCGGCGCCCGTCACGTCGGCGACTGGTTCCACGGCGAAACCTGGAACCCGCTGGAGAAACCACACGTTCAGGGTGAGGTTTTCTGGCCGGAGGCGTGGCTCAAGCTTTCGGCCACGCAGACCCTGCTCAATGTGCAGGGCAACGGCCTGCCCGTGAATCAGCCGACCGGCAGCTTTCCCATCGCACGGACCGATCCGGTGTACGCCTACGACACCAATCCCAATCCCATCACGCAGGTGGACCTGAACTTCGACATTCCGCTGGAACCGGTCAGGGCGGCCCAGCCCGGCTGTCTGGGACTGGGGATGATCGGGTTCACCCTCACGGGCGTGGCGTTTTACAACGCGCTGGACGATGCCGGCAACGACGCTGCCGCGCATGAGGTTCAGGACCTCTGCAACGGCCATCCGCAGGGCAAGGGCCAGTACCACTACCACAGCAGCTCTCCCTGTCTGCCGGGAGCGGACAGCAACGCCGTGGTGGGCTGGGCCCTTGACGGGTATCCCATCCTGGGAATGCGTGACGCTGGGGGAACACTGTTGACGAACGCGGCGCTCGACGCCTGCCATGGGCGCGCCGAATCGGTGAACGTCGATGGGCGCACCTACGACTACGCTTACCGCCTGACCCCGGAATACCCGTACCTGCTGGGTTGTTACACCGGGGAGGTGCGGTCTGAAACCACGCGGGACATCCGCAGTTCGCTGGGGCCGCCTACGCCGCGCGGACCGGATGGCCGTCCCAGCACACCGCGTCGACCCTGAAGGCTGGCTGCGCAGCGTTTAAGCAGGGGGATGTGGGCCTGCCGAACCCATGCCTGTCATGATTCCAGCCTTTGACCGTGGCCTGTGGGCCGGCGGGCTTTGGTGGCTTCATACCTCAAAACATCGCCATCTTCGTTGGTGGCGAGGGACGACTGGAAGGTGGCCTTTTGCTGTCTGGGACGGTCAAGAATGAAGCCATTGGCCGCTGGGCAGTGAGTGCCAACAATTGTGCGCTATACTTGCCACGAGTGTTCTTTAGTACGGACGGGCCCAGGGGTGCTCTAGGTGATCTACCCGACGTCCTTTCGTACTTGGAATTCGAGGAGTAGAACATGGCTACAGGTAAAGTGAAATGGTTTAACGCAGAAAAGGGCTTTGGCTTCATCGAAACGCCCGGCAGCCCTGACGTCTTCGCGCACTTCAGCGCGATCCAGAGCAGTGGCTTCAAGAAGCTGAACGAAGGCGACGAAGTGGAATTCGAAGTCGAAGAAGGTCAGCGCGGCAAGGGCCCCCAGGCCAAGAACATCGTGGTCACGAAGGCTGCACCTGCACCTGCGTTCGGCGACCGCCCTCGCCGCGACGACCGCTGGTAATCGGAGCAAATTTTCAAGCTGGAGAAGGGAGCCTTTATGGGCTCCCTTCTTTTTGGCGGATTCGGCTTATTGGAGCTGCGACAGGATTCGGGAATCGTACTGCGCCAAGAAAAAGCGTGCAGGATGGGCTTTGCTCGAGCAATGTTCGGTATGCCTCATGGAGTCCCCGCTCAGTCCGGTGTCCTTCCACCCCAGGGGCGACACGTGCGCGAGCAATGGGTCGGGCACGTCCTGTCTTCTGGCGTGCAGGGCCTCCAACACCCGCCCGCAGGGCACGGAGATGCACGGTCCGCCCGTTCGGAGTCCCCCACGCTGCAGATATGGGCTCGGGTTTCACTTCGCCCACCCGGCTGATTTGTACACTGGGTAGATGAACCGTCCCCTGGCTTCGCTGCTACACGCCGCCGCGGTGGACCGCGGCCTACGTTCCGGGGATCGCTTGCCGGATGAGCGTGAACTGTTTGAGCTGGTTCGAGACATGCCGTACGCGCGCTCAAGTGCGCATGATCCGGAGGTGATCGTGCGCGAATGGCGTGGAACGTGTAGCACGAAGCACGAGTTGCTGGCCGCCCTGTACGCCGAACTCGGGTTGCGCAGCACGGTTTATGCCTGCACGCAGGAGATCCGATTGCCGCCCGGGGCCGCGCCGGAACTGGCCGAGTGGACTGACGGACCCGTGATAGATGTCCACAATTATCTGATTCTGCACGGGCCGGGTGGTGACCGGTTGATAGATGCGACGTGGCCGATCTCGACGCGGGCACTGGGGTTGCCCGCGAACGGGTGGGGACCGGATATGCAGATTGCGTGTGTTCCGCTGGAAACGTGGGCGCTGGAGCCGGGTACGGACGTGGCGGCATTCAAGGCGGCGCGGCTGCAGGAGCGCTACTCCCCTGAGGAACTGGAGCGGCGGGACACATTCATCCAGGCGATTGGCCGCCTCTTTACCAGAGGAGAGGAAACAGGAGCCTCCTCAGCGCCCGTCGGAACGATGGCCGCACCGCACGACGGTCCGGAGTTGGACCCAGCGTGACCATGGACGCCGCAAGGCGTTCACATGCCTGGGGACTGCCGGGAGCAAAAACAGGCAAAGCCGCTGTCACGGCCCGTCAATTATTTCCTCGCGGTACGGCGGCAAAGCTCGGCGGGCTGGGGAGGGGACTCACCCCTGGCCGATGTGCTTTGCCGCCGCCAAAAAAGTAAGGCCGCCCAGTCACGGGGGGCAAGGCCCGCCACTGTGTGGTCAGCCCTCAATCAAGCCGTGCTTGATGGCAAATTTATAGTCCTCTTCACTGAGCTGACTTTCGCGGCCCGCGTCACTCTCACGCTGAATCTGATCGCGACGGGCCGGGTCGCCCTCAAAGGCCTACTGATTGCCGTGGTGGGGGTAGAGAGATCTTCTGATTTCGTTATGTGATCCTTCGGCCCTTGGCAGAGCGGATGATTATGAGGGCGACGCGAGGAGAGCACCTATACCGTCCCGCGGTTGAATGACAACGTGCGACGCTCCGGATGGAACAGCCGCACCTGAAGCGCTCTCCTGCCTGACATACTGAGGTCCGCCGCTGCAGCGTGACCACAAGGCAGGCCAGGGGCCTCAGCCGGGGGGCACCTCCCGACTCAAACCGTGCCACGTGTGCCGCCAGATCTCTCCAGTCCGGGCGTTCACACTCAGCATCCCCTCGGCGCCTCCCTGACGGTAATCGAAGGTGTAATACCCGGACAGCGTGTGCCCTTCCTCCACCGTCGCGCCGGGCAGATACGTCGCCACAAAGGTCGATGCCAGGGTGCGGGCGTCCGCCTCGCTGTACGGCAACGCGCCCGCTGGCTCCCGCATTGTCCACCGCTCGGCAGACGCAGCGGTGTTCCAAACCAGATTCGGCCCGGGCTCCAAGCGAACAGTCCCGGTATACCGGTCCACCAGCACCTCCGCTAGAGCCCGTTTTGGAATTTCACGCCTCTCTGGGCGAGCAAATACCATGAGGAATGGCCTCTCAGACGTATGGTTCTGAT
>NZ_BMOM01000057.1 GCF_014647075.1 Deinococcus aerophilus
ACGCCTGCGGGATGGAGGTCTGTCCGGCGGCAGCCCGAACGCAGCCAGCCGCTCCAGTCCGAGCACCTCAGACACAGTCGGGGTTGTGGCAAGTTGTTGAGGTAGGGTGACGCGGTGTTGAGTGGTGAGAAGCTTTCCGGGTACCGGTTCCCCCTGGCGGTCATTGGTTACGCCGCAAACGTTGTACCACCGCTTCACCCTCAGCTGCCGGGATGTCGAGGAACTGTTGCTGGAACGGGGAATCGTTGTCACGCGCGAATCTATCCGAACCTGGTGCATTAAGTTCAGTGCGCTGTTTGCCCAGGAACTCCGCCATCGGGACGTGACGGCATGTAGATATCGGCGGGGTCAAACACTGGTTGTGGCAGGCCGTGGATGAACACGGAGCCGTACTGGACGTTTTCTTGCAGGAACACCGCGATACCGAGGCTGCCAGGTTGTTCTTCGTCCGCCTCCTGGCGGAATATGACGTGCCCGAGATCATCCACACCGACAAGCTGTGGAGTTATGAATCGGCGATTCGACAACTCCCCGTGCTCCACGGCGTGGAGCACGTCCAGGTCGTCTCGACCGCTCGTTACAACAACTCCATTGAGCAGTCCCACCGGCCGACCCGGCGGCAGGAACGTCAACAGCAAGGGTTCAGATCACGGAAACGCGCTCAGGGCTTCCTCGACCTGCACGCTCGTGTCACAAGTCTCCATCACCCTGCCCGCCCCACCGTTCCTGCTCGCCACCGCCGTCACCATCAGCAGATCGCCTTCAAGACGTGACAAGAAACTGTGTGGCAGGTGGCCTGAAGTTCAGGCCGCCTGCCACTGGAAACCTTCGTCGCCACCTCACACTCCAACAACTTGCCACAACCCTGTTCGTCACAGACTGAGAGACCGCCCTTCGTACCGCCTTATTGCCTCCAGGACGTCAGTCCCCTCAAAGTGTAAGGTGCTGAGGACGAGCGGTCGACGAACACGGGGGATGTGCTGGACCTCCCGCTTCAGGCACACCGAGACACCCGGGCGACCAGATTCTTTTTCGTCCGCCTGCTGGGAGAAGATGCTGTCCCAGCAGGCGATTCACATCGACAAGCTGTGCAGCTGTGGCGCAGTCCCACGAGAACTTCCCGTGGGTCTCACTTCAGCGTACACCCACCTCGTAGAGCCACCGCACCCATCACCTCGGCAGCAGGAACGCTGTCGGCTGCAACGGACTCGAGCGTTCCTCACCTTCACCGCTTGCTCTACCCGAACCACCGTCGCCACCGCCCTCAGACGAAGCCATCCATCCGCCGCCCTGCTCCGGTGGCGAGAGGCGACGCAGCAAGCGTAAGCGGCTTGATAATCAAGCTGCTTGACAGGCGACTTCAGCCCCACGGAGCTGAAGTCGTCAGAACCCCACAGCTGAACACGACACCCGTGCCAGCACGTTTTTCAGGCACACCTCAAGTCATCTCGTCCGGTGCCTGTCGTAGGGTTCTGAGGTGCTCTTCCCAAGACGCTTCGGCGGACCCCCGGTGTTCCACAAACAGCCTGCCCGTGGCCGAGAGCTCTTCAAAGGTCTGAAGGGCTTCGGATGTCTGCCGGGCCCGCTGCAAGGCGACCGCATCGACGAGCAGGCTGGCGAACATCAACATGGCGGACGGCACGGCGGTGGTGAGCCCCAGCGTGACTGGCACGATCAAGGTCTCTTTAACCTGGTCTGGCGCTATCAGCGCGGCCGGATCCGCGATGAGGATGACGGGGACGTCGCGTTGCTTCAGCAGCTCCGAGAAGCGCACCGTGTCGGTGGTCAAGCGGGGAACCGTGAACAGCAGGGCCGTATCCTGGGCGCTCCAGTGCGTCAAATGAGTCATGACCCCCGCCTCCAGGGTGGTGACGCAGTGAACGTGGGGATGCAGGCGGGACAAGTACAGGCTGGCATGCTCAGCGATGGAGGCCGCCGCCGCGAACCCGACGACAATGACACGTCGGCTGAGAGCAAGCTGGGGCACGCTGCGCCCGAATTCCGGACTTGCAAGCAGATCGGCGAGCCCCCTGAGGTGATTCATTTCCTGCGCAATGAAATCCATGAAGTGGCTGCTGCCTTCCTGCTCCCGGAAGCGTTCGGTAGGGGCTTTGTTGTGAATCTCATGAAGGACAACATCGCTGAGGACCTTGCTGAAATCCGCGTAGCTGTCGAAGCCGAGCCGCAGCGCGAAGCGGGTGACCGAAGACTGGCTGGTGCTGGCGGCCTGTGCAAAATCGGTGGTCGTCATAAACGAAACCTGTTCGGGATGTTCCCGCAGGTACAGGGCCAAGCGGCGCTGAGCTCCCGAGAGCGTAGGAATCTCGGCGTCCAGCAGCGCCATCAGGCTGCGGCGATCGGTCAGCGTCATGGACATGTCCTTCTCCCTTGAATAATTTTATCTTTATGGTACGATTCTGAATAATTCAATTCAAGGCGTACCGCGGTTGCTGTGAGGACCAGATGGCTGCCACTGAATCCAGGTCCGGAACAGTTCTGCCACACAGATGCCTGCTTCGTCTTCCGGCCGTGACTCCACGAGGTGTTCTTCATGTTGTCTCTTCTGCAGCGGTTTCTCCTCTTTCTCTTTGTGCTGTGGGGGGTGTCGGCCACGGTATTCCTGGCCCTGCACCTGGCACCGGGCAGCCCGGCGCAGCTGCTGCTCGGCCCCTTCGCCACGCCCGACGCCCTACGGCAACTCACCGCCGAGCTCGGCCTCGACCAGCCCGCGATCGTACAGTACTTTCGCTGGCTGGGTCACGCCCTGACCGGCGACCTGGGCACGTCCATCAGCATCAAACAGGCGGTGTCCTCGGTGCTGTACGAGCGTCTGGGCAACTCCATGATTCTGGCCGTCCCGGCGTTCGTGGTGGCCACGCTGCTCGGGGTGTCGGTGGGTCTGCTCAGCGGCCTGTTCCGGCGGGGCTGGGTTGACCACAGCGCCAACATCCTGATGTTCGTGGCGCTGGCGGTGCCGGTGTTCTGGCTCGGCCTGCTGCTGATCCTGTTTTTCGGACTGCAGCTCGGCTGGTTTCCCACGAGCGGCATGCGGTCGCCTGGAGCGGAGGGAACCTGGGCGGACCTGCTCCACCACCTTGTGCTGCCGGTCCTCGCGCTCTCGCTCGCGCCCGCCGCGGTGGTCGCCCAGATCACCCGCTCCACGCTGCTCAACGAGGTCAAGCAGGATTACGTGCGCACCGGCATCGCCAAGGGCCTGTCGCACCGCCGCGCCATCGTGCGCCACGCCCTGCGCAACACCTGGATTCCGGTGGTGACCACCCTGGGCTTAGAGATCAACTATGTGATCGGCGGCGCCGTGCTCGTCGAGAACGTCTTCAACTGGCCGGGCATCGGGCAACTGCTCGTGCAGGCCGCCATCAGCCGCGATTATCCGGTGGTACTGGGAGCCAGCCTGGTGCTCTCCGCCATCTTCGTGGCCGTCAACTTCGCGGTCGAGGCGTCCTACGGTGTCATCGACCCGCGCTTGAGGGCCCATCATGAGTGACGCCTCACTGCGCCCGGATGTCGCTCTGAGCCAGGACGGTGTGCCGGTGCGCCGGCGGTGGAAGGGCAACGGCTCCATGATCGCGGGCGGACTGGTGGTGGTCGTCTTCGCCGCGCTGGCCCTGCTCGCGCCGCTGCTCGCTCCCACCGATCCCAACGCCATCAACCTCGGGCAGTCGCTGAGACCGTTCGGCTTTGACGGCCACGTGCTGGGCACCGACAACCTGGGCCGCGACCTGCTGAGCCGCCTGCTGTACGGAGGGCGCATCACGCTGATCAGCAGTGTGGGAGCCGCGCTGCTCGCCACGGGACTCGGCACCGCGCTGGGACTGATCGCGGCGTACTACAAGGGCTGGGTCGACGTGGTGGTCATGCGGCTGACCGACATCCTGATGGGCTTTCCCTTCATTCTGCTGGCCATCCTGATCGTGGCGGCCCTGGGACCGTCGACCGTGAACGCGCTGATTGCCGTGGCGATCGCCAACGTGCCCTTCACCGCCCGGCTGGTCAAAAGCGAGGCGGCGCGCGTGCGCGAGCGCGAGTTCATCACGGCCGCCGTGGCCCTGGGCGCACGGCATGGACGCATCGTGTGGGCGCACATGCTGCCCAACATTATCGGCATCACGGTGCCCACGCTGTTCATGACCACCGGCTGGATGATCGGTCAGACCTCGGCCCTGAGCTTCCTCGGGCTCGGGACGCAGCCGCCCACGGCGGACTGGGGCAGCATGCTCGCCGAATCCCAGAACTTCATGGCGTCGCTGCCCCAGGTGGCGATGCTGCCCGGCCTCACCATCGTCGTGGCGGTGGTAGGCCTCAACCTGTTCGGTGTAGGACTGCGCTCCAGCTTGCTGCGCGAAGAGTGAGCCGCGTCTCCCCTGTCGCCCCGCCCCCATTCATCCAGGAGCCCTCATGATCAAGCTGAACACCTTCTCGATCACCGCGCGCTGCGCCCGCACCGGCCAGCTGGGCGTGGCCGTGTCGACCGCCGTTCCCGGTGTGGGCATGCTGTGTCCCTTCGTCCAGGCCGAGGTGGGTGCGGTGGCCACGCAGTCCTTCGTCAATCCCTACCTGGGCCTGTGGGGACTGGAATACCTCGCCGCCGGCCACCCGGCGGCCGAGACGGTAGAGCTGCTCAAGACGCGCGACGCGGGGCTGGCCCTGCGCCAGTTCGCCGTGGTGGACCGCCACGGCGGCTCGGCCGCGTACTCTGGCGACGGCTGCGACGGCTGGTACGGCCACCTCACCGGTCCCGATTACGCCATTGCCGGAAACATGCTCGTGGGCGCCGCAACGCTGGACGCCATGGAACAGGACTTCTCCAACACTGCCGATCTGCCCCTCGTGGAGCGGCTGCTCGGCGCGCTTCAGGCCGGTCAGGACGCCGGCGGTGACAAGCGTGGCAAACAGTCGGCCGCCGTCAAGGTCTTCAGCACCGAAGCGTACCCGCTCGTGGACCTGCGGGTGGACGAGCACCACGATCCCGTGCCAGAACTGCGCCGCGTATACGGCGTGGCACGCGAACAGTTGCTGCCGCTTATCGCCATGCTGCCCACCCTGGCCCATCCGAATGGCCAGTTCGACATGGAAGCGTCCCGCCGCAGCGGTCTGCTCCAGGACCGATGAACCTCCCTTCGCTGCCTCTGCTCACCCGTACAGGAGACTCCATGAACAAGTATGTCCTGACCGCCCTGCTCGCCGCTGCCCCCTTCAGCAGCGCCCTGGCCCAGTCCCAGCTGGTCGTGGGTTACGAGGCCGACGCCACCTCGCTCGACCCCGCACAGGTCACCGACCTCAACACCATGCATGTGCTGTCGCACATGTACGACACCCTGGTCAAGCTGGGGCCAAACGGGTCGTTCCAACCGGTGCTCGCCTCCAAATGGCAGATGTCCAAAGACGGTCTGACGTATACCTTCACCCTGAAACCCAACCTGAAGTTTGCCAATGGCGATCCGCTGAATGCCGACGCGGTCGTGTTCTCGTTCGACCGGCAGCTCAACAAGAACAACCCGGGATACAAGTTCGGCCCGTTTCCCTTCGCCGACTTTTACTACGGCTCGGTCGCCTCGGTCCGTAAGGTCAATGCCAGCACCGTGGAGTTCAAGCTCAAGAGTCCCAACTCGGCCTTCATGGCCGCCCTGAGCGTGCCGACCAGCTCGGTCGTCAATCCCAAGCAAGCGCTTGCCAATGGCAAGACCTTCGCTCTGAGCGGCGGCGGCAGCGGCCCATATATGCTCGAGAAATGGAACCGCGGCGGGCAGCTGATCCTCAAGAGCAACGCCCGTTACTGGGGCAATAAACCCAAGAGCACGAAGCTGGTCTGGGTGCCGATCGTCCAGGAAAGCCAGCGGGCGGTGGCGCTGCAGTCCGGCACGGTGGACCTCGTGATCAACCCCGCCTCGGAGAACCTCGCCAAGCTCAAGAGCGGCGGCTACAACATCGCGCAGAAGGCCGGCCCCCACATCTGGTGGCTGGGTCTGAACCTCACGAAGGCTCCCTTTGACAACAAGCTGGTCCGTCAGGCCCTGAACTACGCGGTCGATCGCAAGGCCATCACCGAGGGAGTGTTGTACGGCACCGGCACCCCGGCAGTACAGCCGCTCGCGCCGATGCAGTTGGGCCACAACCCCAACGTCAATCCCTATGCCTACGACCCCAAGAAGGCCAAGGACCTGCTCGCTCAGGCCGGCTATCCAGGCGGTTTCACCACGACCCTGCTCGTGCCGACCTCGGGATCCGGAATGCAGAGCCCTACCCAGATGGGGACCGCCATCCAGGCTTACCTGGGGCAGATCGGCGTCAAGGTCAACATCCAGCAGATGGACTGGGGCACCTTCCTGTCCAGGATCGGGGCCGGCGCCGCCAAATCCAACCTCGACATGTGGGAGCTGTCGTGGATGGACACCGCGGTCGATCCCGCTTTCGTCCTTGATCCCCTGCTGTCGAGCAAGTCCTTTCCGCCTGGTTTCAACACGGGCCAGTACAAGAACGCGGCCGTGGACAAACTCATGGATCAGGGCCGGGCAGAGGCCGATCCCAAGAAACGTGACGTGATCTATCAAAAAGCCATGGTCCTGATCAACGAGGACGTGCCCTGGGTGTTCGTCGACCACGCCCAGCAGGTTGTGGCCTACAACGCCAAGGTGCAGGGCATGGCCCTGGACCCCATTTCCCCATTCATCCTGAAATTAAGCAACGTCTTCAAGCCCTGAATGCCGCTGGCCCCGGCCAGCCGCCGCGGCCCCTGCATTCTTGGAGGTTCGTCATGACACGTACCCTCGATCCCCAGACCACCCTCGAAGATCAGGTCATCACCTGGCGCCGCTGGCTTCACGAGCATCCGGAGCTGTCCTTCCAGGAGCATGCCACAGCCGATTACGTGGAAACGCAGCTGCGCGCCATGGACGGCCTGATTCTCTCGCGTCCCACCCCCACGAGCGTCCTCGCGGTGCTTAAGGGCGAGGGTGGTCCCGGACGGACGCTGCTGATGCGCGCCGACATGGACGCCCTGCCCATTCAGGAAGACACGTCCTACGACTTCGCGTCGAAGAACGACGGCGTGATGCACGCCTGCGGGCACGATGGTCACACGGCCATGCTGCTGGGGGCAGCCCAGGTGCTCACCCGCATGAGAGCCCAGCTTCCAGGCGAGATCCGCTTTATTTTCCAGCACGCCGAGGAGCTGTTTCCGGGGGGCGGACAGCAGCTGGTCGATGCCGGCATCACGCAGGGGGTCGACGTCGCCATCGGAGCGCACCTGTTCACCCCCATTCCGGTGGGATTGATTGCCCTGAAATCAGGGCCGCTGATGGCTGCGCCGGATACCTTCACCCTGACCGTGACTGGTAAAGGTGGCCACGGCGCCATGCCGCACGAGACGGTCGACCCCATTCTGATCGCGTGCCACATCGTCACCGCCCTGCAGGCCGTCGTGTCGCGCCAGCGCGATCCACTAGAACCCGCAGTGCTGAGCGTCACGACCATCCACGCGGGGCAGGCCCACAACGTCATCCCCAATGCGGTCGTGCTGAGCGGCACGGTGCGCACCTTTGACCCCGCACTGCGCGAGCAGATCCCGCAGTGGATGGAGCGCTTGATTCAGGGGGTGACACAGGGATTCGGGGCCACCTACCAGTTTGACTATGAGCAGGGATACCGGGCAACCATCAACGATCCCGAGATCACTGAGGTCATGCGTGAGGTGGTACGCGAGACCCTGGGCGAGCAGGCGCTCGCCGAAGCGCAACCGACCATGGGCGGGGAGGATTTCAGCGCCTACCTCAGTCAGGTTCCTGGCGCCTTCTTCTTCATTGGGGCCCGCAACGAGGACTCCGGGATCACCGCGCCCCACCACCATCCCCAGTTCGCAATCGACGAGGATGCGCTTGGCCACGGCGTCAAGATTCTGGTGGGGGCGGCCCGGCGCCTCACGGTATCCGGAGGGTAATTCCTTCCCCACCCGGCCTTGCTTGCGCGGGTTCTGGCGACTTCAGCTCCGTGGGGCTGAAGTCGCTTGGCAAGCGCTTGATGCATCGCCTGTTGCCAGCGGAGCGGGGCGGATGGATGACCTCGTCTGTGGGCGGCGGGAACGGTGGTTCAGGTCTGGCGGTAAAGGTTCGAGACCCGGGCATGCGACGCAAGGAATTCCTGGCATCGCCGCCGTTGTTGGAAGCCGAACTGAAACCGTGTTGCTCCCGCGCTCCCGTCCCCACGCACGGCGAACACCACCCAGTACAGTGAATCCCCTGATGCCCGGTCCTGCTCAACTGCTCGCCCGCCCGATGCCCTGGCCTCCAGCCTCCGGGAGCGTAAGGGCGCTCTTGCGCTGCTGGCGCTTGGTTCTGTGGGATCTACATGAGGGTGACCCGGTTTTGCGCAGATGGAGATAAGCCTCGAAGATAGGAGGCACCATAATGACGAACCGCAGAATCCATACCGTGGGTCAGCGCGACAGACCATCCAGGCATGTACGCGCAAAATGCCCTCAATTCGGCCGCGTAGGCTGAGTTTGGGCTTGTCCCGCTATTGCGTAGTTGAGGTTAAGCGGCTTTAGCTTGGCGTTCGAACTCGTGAGGCGTCAAGTAGCCCAGT
>NZ_BMOM01000058.1 GCF_014647075.1 Deinococcus aerophilus
CGCCCCTCCTCAAACCACCCTTGAGGTCGGCTGGCAACTCGTTTTCCGTCCAATCTCATAAAATCTGTCAGGCCGCCAGCTGATGCCACTCAGAAATGCGGTCACCTGTGCATGCCCGTGCAGCGCAGCGTGTACGTTGCTGCTCCAGTTGACCGCCGGGTCCAACAGGTATGCCCCTCCGAGGGAGAGGACGCTGCCGTCCCAGCCGAGCGCGACCCGCAACTGCCGGACGACGCGGGACACACGCTGCGCGGCCGCTCGCATCTCACGTGGTTTTCCGTCCCGGATCACTTCGATCAGCTCGTCGGTGGTGAGGTCGCCGCCGGCGAGCATCAGGGCGGCCAGCGTGGCCAGTTCCAGACTGCGCGGCAGCACGGCCGGGGCGCTGTTCTCCACGCGCTGCAGGAGTTCCAGCAGGTCAGCGGCGTTCTGACCCTCGTTCAGTGCCCTTTCGGTGGTCAGGATCGCGTCGTCGAAACGGCCTTCTTCCGCGAAGGCCAGGACGGACGCCAGCCTAGCGCGCAGGCCACGGCACGGCTAACCCAAGGGTGCAACCGGGTGGGGATCAGCCGGGGCCGCCACCGGTTTTCGTGTCGTCACCGGCTAGGACGGCGGACGGTTGCGCGAGCCCCGACTGCAGGGCAGAGGACACGTCGAACAGCAGGGCGGGTAGCAGGGCGGGCAGCACGGCGGCCACGAGCACGGTGAGCACCGGGGAGCGGCGGACAGAGCGGAAGTTGTTCACGGAGGTCACCTGGAGCGCCGCCCGGTCAGGGCGAACGCGAGACAAGGGCTCCCCCAGGCCCCCAGGTGATGGGGGCCACGCGTGTTGGGCGTTTAGATGTGGGGAGGCGGGCGAAGGGCGCGCAGCTACGGCGTCCGGCTCCGCGGACGATCACTTCCGGGGAAACGCCCGCTGGGACGATTCCGTTCGGTGATGTGCGCAGCTTGAGGTCCGCTCGCGTCCAAACGTGACGCCCGGTTCACAGCCGATTCATGCGTCCTCACCTGCGGTCCCGGCTTCCCGACTCAGGTCGTACGCTCCGGTCATGACCCCACCGCACACAACCCCGCACACGCCCAGTGCCGCTGTTCAGGTCCTGTGGGCCAAGAGCGGCCAGAGATCGAAAGGGGAGGGCTGGCTACCGGTTCTGCACCACCTGTTGGACGTCGGCGCGTGCGCGGCCGCCATCCTGGAACGCGAACCTGTCTCCACCCGCAACCTGCTGGCCGGGGACCTGGGGGTCCCTGACACGGACCTCGCCGTGCGCTGGACCTGCGCCCTGGCCGCCCTGCACGACCTTGGTAAAGCCAGCCCCGCCTTCCAGCACAAAGCCGAAGTGCTGGCTGAGCGCGTCTGGAAGGTGCTGCCCTGGCAGAATCACGCCGAGAACACCCCGCATGGTCTGGTCACGCAGAAAGTCCTGCCGCCTCTGCTCGAAGCACGCGGCTGGAACTCTGCTGTCGCACGCCGCGCCGCGCAGGCCATCGGCTGCCACCACGGCCAGCGGCAGGACACGCCCCGTGCCCCCGACCGCGGCACGGGGCCCGAATGGCAGGCCGTTCAGAACGAACTCGTGACGCTGGTCCTGACCGCCTTCGGGTTGCAGGACGCCCCGGCGCCCCCCGAGATCACGTTTGCCGGGGGCGCGTTCATGCGACTGGCCGGACTGACCAGCTTCGCTGACTGGGTCGGGAGTTCCTTCCCGCTAAACGGCGACCCCTGCCCACTCCCCTTCACTGACCCAACCGCGTACCTGTCCCGCGCGGTTGCTCAGGCCCGCGCCGAGTTGGACCGCATCGGCTGGACCACACGTGAACCCCTCGCCCCCGATCTCGCCCCTCTGGACGAGACCTTCAACTTCATCCCAGGATTCAGTGCCCGGCCCCTTCAGACTCTGCTGGCCGACCTCCTAAACACCCCGGATACCCGCCCCGCCCTGATCCTCGTCGAGGCCCCCATGGGTGAAGGCAAGACCGAGGCAGCCCTATACGCGCACCTGCAACTCCAGAACGCCGCCGGGTACCGCGGCCTGTACGTCGCGCTGCCCACCCAGGCTACCGGGAACGCCATGTACGCCCGCCTGCGCGCCTTCCTAGGACACCAGGCCGCCCGGCGCCCCGGCCAGGCCCCAGTCACCGTGGACCTGCAACTCCTGCACGGCGGGTCCGCCCTGAACGACATTTATCAGCACGATCTGGTCCGCACCCGCAGCGCGCAGCAGCAGACCCTCCACCTGAACCCCAACACTGACAGGGACGCATCGGACACCGTGCGTGCCGGTGAGTGGTTCAGTCACCGCAAACGCGCCCTCCTCAGCGAGTACGGCGTCGGCACCGTCGACCAAGCGCTGCTGGGCGTCCTGAACGTGAATCACCAGTTCGTGCGCCTGTGGGGCCTCGGGAACCGCGTCATCGTCCTCGACGAGGTCCACGCATACGACACGTACACCACCCAGCTCATCCACGCGCTGGTGCGCTGGATGCATGCCCTGAACTCCAGCGTGATCATCATGAGCGCCACCCTCCCCAACCAGACCCGGCAGGACCTCCTGAACACCTGGAACGTCACGCCCGACCCGGCCCCCGGCTACCCTCGCCTGACCGTCGCCCGCACCGGCGACCCCGCCCCCACCTCACGCCACATCCCCGGACCGCGCCGCACCCAGACCGTCACCCTGCGTGGCACCGACCCGGCCCCCGCTGCCCTAGCCGCGCAGGCCGTCACGCTCGCCGAAGCGGGCGGCACTGTGACCGTCATCGTGAACACCGTCCAGCGCGCCCAGGACATCTTCAAGGCCGTCCGCGAACAGCTCGGCCCCCGCTTCCAGAGCATGTGCAAGGGCAGCAGGCACCCAGAAAGGATCGGCGTGCACCTCTACCACGCCCGTTACCCCGCTGACGACCGCGCCGAGCGGGAGGAACGCGTCCTGCGGTACCTCGGCAAGCAACCCGCCACGTATCCCAGAAACGGCGAGTCCCACACCGCCGACGTCCGCCCCGAACGGTTCATCCTGATCGCGACGCAGGTCGCCGAGCAGAGCCTCGACTTCGATACCGACGTCATGATCACCGACCTCGCCCCCATCGACCTGCTCCTTCAGCGCGCCGGACGCCTCCACCGCCACGAGGGCAACAGCGGACGGCGCAGCGCTCACGAGACCCCCACCCTGTTCGTGGCAGGCCTGCACGACTGGCCCAAGGAGGCCCTGAACGAACACCACTGGAAGTACGTGTATGCCCCCGCCCTGATGTACCGCACCTGGCACGCCCTGCAGGGCCGCATCCACCTCACCCTCCCGGACGACCTCGATCCTCTCGTACAGCGCGTGTACGACCCCGGCACTCCTACCCTGGAAGGTCTGGACGAGCATCAGCAGGCCACTCTCCGCAAGGCCGATCACCACCTGAAGCAGCAGCGCAGAAATCAGACATCCCTGGGGGGGCAGGCGCACATCGGGCAACCTGACACCTTCCTCGACCTCCTCCCCCAACCCAGCCTCGGCGAACCCGACGGCGAACCTGCCCACGACGATACGAACGCCACCACTGATGACCTTGCCGCCGAAACCCCCCACTTCGGTACCCGCCTCGGCGACGACAGTCTCCGCATCGTTCCCATTCACCGGAATGGCGCTGACTACCTTGATCCCAAAGGCCAGACCGCCGCGCAGATCACTACCCTCCAGAAAAACGACTGGGACACTGCCCGCGCCATCTATCGCCGCAGCCTCCAGGTGTCCCGCCACGACCTCATCCGGCACTACCGCGACCATCCCACCCGCCGGGGCACGGAACACACCGGCTGGGCCGCCCACCCACTCCTGCGCGACGCCGAACCCCTCATCCTGACCGGAAATCAGACCGCGATCGGCAGGACCCGCGTGACCCTTGACCCCGAACTCGGCCTGACCTACGAACGCATAGAATGATCTCGAGCATCTGCCCGAGCCGCATGAAAATGTAAGCTGAGTCCGAGGTGTCAATAGATACCTACAGGTGGGTTGAGACCTGAAAGGCACGTGCTTCTGAAGTGAGTTCCCCACGCCTGTGGGGATGGCCCGGCGGGCGTCGTAGTCGCTGCCCGCGCCCCCGGGAGTTCCCCACGCCTGTGGGGATGGCCCGCGGTCAGCGCCGGGGCGCGGCTGGCCGTGGCCGAGTTCCCCACGCCTGTGGGGATGGCCCGGTGAACCGGATGTGGGATGAGCTGCTCATGTAGAGTTCCCCACGCCTGTGGGGATGGCCCGCTGACATGCGCGTCATGGTTCGGGCCGCCAGTGAGTTCCCCACGCCTGTGGGGATGGCCCGGTGCGCTGTAGACGGGCCTTCAGCGGGCGCGGGAGTTCCCCACGCCTGTGGGGATGGCCCGCCGTCAAAGTCGGCCCCCAGCGCGGCCGTTTCGAGTTCCCCACGCCTGTGGGGATGGCCCGGCCACCGATCCGGACCACATCATCGAGCAGGCGAGTTCCCCACGCCTGTGGGGATGGCCCGGCCGTGCCGATGGTCAGGCCGGTGTCTCTAGAGAGTTCCCCACGCCTGTGGGGATGGCCCGGGCGCGTGCCAGGAGCGCGGCATCGTGTTCGGGAGTTCCCCACGCCTGTGGGGATGGCCCGTCCTCCCCGCTGAAGGCGTCACGCACCATCCGGAGTTCCCCACGCCTGTGGGGATGGCCCGCGGTAAGGGGGGGGGAAACTGTACGAGAACGAGAGTTCCCCACGCCTGTGGGGATGGCCCGCCGGGGCGCGTTGCTGGTATCGAGTTCCTCAGGAGTTCCCCACGCCTGTGGGGATGGCCCGCCGGGGGAACCAGTGGGAGGGGTGTACGAGGGGAGTTCCCCACGCCTGTGGGGATGGCCCGTCGCCGCCGGCGTTCACGGTCAGGACCGTGCCGAGTTCCCCACGCCTGTGGGGATGGCCCGCGACACTAGCCCCGACCCCCGACCCCCTCACCGAGTTCCCCACGCCTGTGGGGATGGCCCGGGCCGGGTCTCCCGGCGCTGGGTGGCCAACGAGAGTTCCCCACGCCTGTGGGGATGGCCCGACCTTCAAGAACCTGATCACGCTGGCCGACGAGAGTTCCCCACGCCTGTGGGGATGGCCCGCGGTCGTTGTTGTTCTGCGGCAGTGGGTTGTAGAGTTCCCCACGCCTGTGGGGATGGCCCGTGGGCCATTCAGAGCACGGCCGGGACGCTGCGAGTTCCCCACGCCTGTGGGGATGGCCCGCAGAGGCCGACCTGATGAACCCCGACGTGTGGGAGTTCCCCACGCCTGTGGGGATGGCCCGACACCGACGAATAACCGACCGACCGACCGACCGAGTTCCCCACGCCTGTGGGGATGGCCCCCCCACCCCCATCCTGGAGCAGCACGCCCACCAGAGTTCCCCACGCCTGTGGGGATGGCCCGCGCTCCCTGGCCTGCGAGGCGTGCGGCGCGGAGAGTTCCCCACGCCTGTGGGGATGGCCCGGCATACGCCGCAGAACAGCATGTGGGGGCCGGGAGTTCCCCACGCCTGTGGGGATGGCCCGGCGCGCATCGACTTCCCGCTGCCCACCGGCGGGAGTTCCCCACGCCTGTGGGGATGGCCCGGGCCGGGTCTCCCGGCGCTGGGTGGCCAACGAGAGTTCCCCACGCCTGTGGGGATGGCCCGTTGCAGCGCTAATTTAATTTCCTCACGTGTGGGAGTTCCCCACGCCTGTGGGGATGGCCCGTTCGTTGAGGGTGCCCGCGTCATGATCGAGCTGAGTTCCCCACGCCTGTGGGGATGGCCCGCCGAATTGAATCTGGCCCGCGCTGACATGATCGAGTTCCCCACGCCTGTGGGGATGGCCCGTTGCCGCACGAATGGAATGGGAGGTTGCTGTGGAGTTCCCCACGCCTGTGGGGATGGCCCGCCCGCCGCGTGTGCCAGTCCGGCGCGGAGATAGAGTTCCCCACGCCTGTGGGGATGGCCCGCGCACGCTCACGCCGTCGCTCAGTCCTGCGCCGAGTTCCCCACGCCTGTGGGGATGGCCCGACATCCACTCGTTTGCCGACGGTCTGGTGGAGGAGTTCCCCACGCCTGTGGGGATGGCCCGGACGCCAACAACGACATTGAGGAAACCTACCGGAGTTCCCCACGCCTGTGGGGATGGCCCGTGGCCGGTGATCCATTCGCGGCACGTCACGCCGAGTTCCCCACGCCTGTGGGGATGGCCCTTCTGGATCTTGTCACCCCGCGGGGACAGTGATGAGTTCCCCACGCCTGTGGGGATGGCCCGCGGGTGGCCCCCAGCACATGGTTGTCCCAGCTGGAGTTCCCCACGCCTGTGGGGATGGCCCGCCGGTGCTCGTCAGCGTGCGGTCGGTTTCCAGGAGTTCCCCACGCCTGTGGGGATGGCCCGGCCCTGCGGACCCTGACGCCGCCCGCCCTGGCGAGTTCCCCACGCCTGTGGGGATGGCCCGTCGTGGTCGAACAGCGGCGCGGCCTCGTCCACGAGTTCCCCACGCCTGTGGGGATGGCCCGCCCCGCCCCGGCGTAGATGACCTGGGCAACATGAGTTCCCCACGCCTGTGGGGATGGCCCGCCGCCAATCAGGACGCCGAGCCGCCCCCGCACGAGTTCCCCACGCCTGTGGGGATGGCCCGCGCTTTAAATGCTTCGGCTTCCGCCGGAGTCAGAGTTCCCCACGCCTGTGGGGATGGCCCGCGTCAGCTTGCCAACACCAAGCCGGGGCGCGTGAGTTCCCCACGCCTGTTCGTCTCCTCAGGGTGGGAGAGCGCTTGGAATCTGATGTGCAAACCCCATGACTTGTCCCCCTTGGCCCGCCTGGGCATTGTCACTTGTCCCCCCGCGCGCCGGTTCAGGCTGAGCACTGTGGCCAGACCAAAACGCTCCCTGCTGCCGTCGGTGACCGCTGAAGATATTGAGCAGCGGTCCTCCTTCCTCAGGCGCACCGCCCATGGCTGGGCCTGGCGATGTGCGTACTGTGGACAGTTCGCGTCCAGTGAGACCTTGGCTGGCAAGTACGTGTGCCGCTCACATGGTGGCGTCACAGCAAGACAGCGCGACCTAATGGCACATGACGCGGCGCGCCGTGCTGGGAAGCGTGTGCTACGGCCTCCCGGCCGTCCGCTCGAGTCCGGGCTGTACAGCCGCCGGCCTCAGGTGCGGGTCGATCAGCTCGTTGAGGATTTCCGAGCGCGGCAGGTGGACCTCGACTGCACGGATGAGGACATGCTGTACTTGCGGGCCTACCTGGCGGAGTTGAGGGAGCGAAGCCCTTCCCTCAGTCAACTGGAGGAGCCGGTGACGAACCTGTTGAGTCTGTTGCAGGCCCGCGCCTCAGCGTCGTCAGAGTCTCCCGGCTGCGGGGCTGCAGCACCTGCTGAGCTTCTGGCGAGCATTACAGAAGTCCGCCTGCTGCTCTCACAGCTCGTGGGTTACACCTCTCAGCTGGAGCAGCGACATGCCCGCATCATCGTGCTCAGCAAGGTGCGTGCAGAGACGCGCATCAAGAACCACGCGGCCCGTCAGCTGGACGTCTTTACTCTGATGGTCCGCCGCCTTGCCACGATCTTGGAAGAGCAGCTGGCGCCTCAAGATTTCGAGGCCTTCCAGCGGCGCCTCGAGAAGGAATTTGAGGTCCTGCCCCGGGGGCTGGTTGAGGGCAGTAGCAGTGTCCGGTGGAATCCATGATCGGGGGCCGCAGGGCCTAGAGCCCGTTTTGGAAATGAAAAGACTGTCTCAGACAGTCTTTTCATATTGTGACCAGCCGGCGGAGCAGGAGACGGG
>NZ_BMOM01000059.1 GCF_014647075.1 Deinococcus aerophilus
GCTCCGGATCTTCAGTAAAAACGCAGAATTCCTCGGCCAGCACGGATATTCACTGCGCTATGCAAGGTGCAACTCCTGAGTATTACTTTGTTCAGGAAATTGATGTCGAGGACGGCGTGAATGTCGCCCAGTTCACTGAACAACGGCAGAAAGAGTACCCAGCAGGAAGTGCCATCATCGCTGGCGCCGCCGATACGGGAACTTTTGACGATCGCCACACGAACAAGGACAAATGCGACCTGTTTTCCTGCGACCTGTGGGACATCTTCGTGAAAATCAGCGTTACCGTGAGGTGACACGTGGAGCGGCCCGGTTCGGGTCCAGAGGCGCTGGGCCGTTCCATGTTAACAACCAGACCCTTCACGATATTTAAAAAGGGCTTGATCGGCGCGGACTCCACCCGGGGTTCGCGCTGACGTCTGGACGGGCCGGGTCATTGATACCGCCTGCATATGTTGGTGTCCTGGATCGGTGTGCCGGGCAGGTCTCTCACATCTTCCAGGGGCGCCGCAACATCGGCGGGTGCGCCCGGGGCAGCAGCACCACGCACCAATTCCTCGCTGGATCCGGTGTGATCCGGGGAGCGTGTCCCGGGAACCTGCCGGCCTTTCCCGTTTACGCGCAGCACCCTGTCTTCGCGAAGATCAGCCGTCCATCTTCCTGCCAGGGGTATTGCCTGGTGGTGATGGGCTGCGTTCTGTCTGGCAGCAATGCGAACAGTTCTTCAAGCACGGGATGGTGGTGCTCGTCTCGGGGGCAAGGTCGTCGGGAATGCCGGACGGACGGGCCTCCACCCTCAGGGCAGCGCGGCTGACTGCGTTCGCCGCCGTGCCTGTTCACGGCGGCGAAACCAAGACTGAAACACCACCACGAACAGCAGCAGTTCGGCCAGGTCGCCGCCGTAATACATCAGCTGCGCCGCCGACTGCAGGTGCGGAACAGGGTGCTCCGCTCCCAGCGGCCCGTGCCCCGCATACAGCATCTTGGCGAGCGTGGCATGTCCGGCGGTTCCCAGCAGCAGCGCCGCCAGCCGGGTCCGAAAGGACGCGCGGGTGGCGACCGGCTCGGTTCCGGAAAGAACCACCGCGTACAGCACGCCGGCGGCCACCACATGCAAGGCCACCGCCGCGTGGACCAGCGGGTGCTCCAGCATCACGCGGTACAGGTCGGTCAGGTACAGCACGAACATCCCCCCCACGTTGAGCAGCAGCGCGCCGCCCGGCGAGGCGATCACGCTGAGGGGCGGGGCGTGCAGCCCGCCGACCAGCCGCCGCGCCGCGGACACCGGCACGCTGCGCAGCGTCAGCGTCAGGGGCCAGCCCAGGGCCAGGAGCAGGGGCGCGAACATCCCCGATACTAGGTGCTGCGCCATATGGGTCCGCACGTCACCATGGGCCAGGGCGTTCACGGCGGGGGAGAAGGCCCAGGCCAGGCCGGCGAGTCCAAGGGCGAAAAATCCGGTGCGGGATCCCCGCCACGGGTGGCCCAGGCCATGCTGGCGCCGGACCATCACCGCGTAGCCCACCGCCACCCCCAGCAGCAGTAGCCACACCAGCCACGAGAAGGTGTCGTGATGGGCGGCTGGACTGTGCCCGGAAGGCATCAGGGGGACAGCGCGTTTCGGCTGGCCCGGCGGTGCAGTTCAAAGCCGATCAGGAGCAACACGACGCCCACCACGTTCCACACGACGTCGTACGGCAAAAGCGGAACGTCGTAGCGCACCTGATGCACCTGAAAGATCTTGTGGTCCACCACGCCGTCAAAAAGTTGAAAGCCGCCCAGACCCAGCAGCAGGCCCGCCCGGAAGAAGGCGACGCTGAAGGTCCGGGACCGCAGCAGGTCGGCGAGCACAAACAGCCCCGCCACGATGGCCATCAGTTCGGCGGCGTGCAGCAGGCCGTCGCTGAGCAGTCCGATCGCGGATGTGGAGCGGTCGTAGAAATGGTGCCAGCCGAGCACCTGATGAAAGACGATCTCATCCATTCCCGCCATGAAGGCGGCGCCCAGGAGCAGGCCACTGCGCCGGGAGCCGCGGACGTCCAGCCGTGCGGCGGCCCCGGTCATTGCCGGGCCTGGAAATGGAGCGGCACCTGGAGAAGCGTCATGTCATGGAACCTCCTGGACAGGAGCAAACGGCCGGCCGGCGGTCAGTTGTAAGGAATTCCCGCCGGGCCAGCCGCGGAGCGGGTTACTTCTGGGCCGCAGTGTAGCGGGTGTGGGGCCGGCCCGAAGTGTTCAGGAAGCGGAGCGGAGAGCCACCGCGATGACCTCCCCCCTGTTTCTGGTGTCAACCCGAGTGCGAATCCAATGGCGCTCGGGGAGATACATGGAGGGAGAACGGTACACCGAGCAGTGGATTTCCGACGTCCCCCTGCAGCCCGGGGCCGACAAGGTCATCAGCGATCTGTCGCTGGACAACGCCATGCTGAAGAAGGTCGTCGAAAAAAGGGGATGACGCCTGAGACGACGTCCCGGGCGCAGACGCCGCTGAACATGAAGGGTGGCTTGAGCCAGCAGAGGGACACAATCCGGCGAATCCGTCACAGCATGTGCTGGGCGACTACGCTCAGGATGATGTGGTCGACGCGGCCTGCAGATGAACCCGCAGGGTCTCGAGCGCTTCCTGCCAGCCTGAACGCCGGCCCGGTGGGGGCGCGGCGGTACTGGACCGCAGCACCAATTCCGGCTGGGTCAGGGTCAGGGGCGGCGGCGAGCTGCCATCGAGCAACAATTTCAGGTGTTCAAAAGCCCGTTGCCCCAGCGCCGGGAAATCCTGCCGGACGGTGGTCAGGGGAGGAATCAGCAGCGCACTTTCCGCCGTGTCGTCGTAGCCGATCACCGACACGTCGTCCGGCACCCGCAGACCCCGCTCCCACAACGCCCGCAGCGCCCCCACCGCCATCTGATCGTTGCCCACCAGCAGCGCTGTAAAAGCCACGCCCGATGCCAGCAGGGCCACGGTGGCCGCATAGCCGCTGGACGGACTCCAGTTCCCTTCGTGTTCGGCCACCAACGTCAGCCCGCGGGTCTCCACGACGTCGCGCCAGCCCTGCAGGCGGGAATGCTCGGCCACCGCGTCCTGGGGGCCGTGAATGCACGCGACGTGCGTGTGTCCGAGATCCAGCAGGTGCCGGGCCGCCAGCACCGCTCCCTCACGCTGGTCCAGCAGCGCAGCGTCCACGGCGGTTCCCGGCGGCACGTCCATGAACACACAGGGCACATCGGCAAAACGGCGCCGGACTTCGGCGGCGTCCGCCTGACCCAGCGAGGCGTTGATCAGTACACCGTCCACTTGCCGTTCTTTCAGGGTGCGCACGGTCTGGGTCACGTTGCCCAGGCCATATCTCGGCACGATCGACACCACCAGGCTGTACCCCGCCTCCCGCGCGGCCCGCTCGATGCCCGAGGTGAGCTGCGAGGGCGCGTGCAACGCGATGTCATTGGTGGCAAAACCGATGGAATGGGTGCGCCGGCTGGCCAGACCCTGTGCCAGTCGATTGGGGACATAGTTGAGCTGTCCGATGGCCTCGCCCACGCGCAGGCGGGTGCGGGCGGCCACCGGCCCCTTGTTGTTGACCACCCGCGAGACCGTCTGCTGTGAGACGCCCGCCAGCGCAGCGACATCGGCCAGCGTGGACGCTGTCTCCTGCTTTGCCATAAACACCTCCGAAGATTGGTGTTAAGCCTAACATCTGGACCCGGCGTACAGTTTAGGGTGCCGCCAGAATTGCGGCGCTGTCCGTCGGCTGATTGAAGAAGATCGAGTTGACTCCAGAGGTTATACAGATCGAAGATGAGAAAGCCTGTACCACTGGGCGTATTTCGAGCGGCGGCCCGGACCTCACGGAAATCCCCGATAGATGGAGAGAACCCGGCGGTACAAATCCATGCTGGAACACAAGTGTTAACCTTAACACTCTCTAGCGTGTGGGACATCAAACCGAGTGTGTTCAGTCGGGGGCTCCGGTCCCTTCGTCCATAGCGTTTACGCCGTGGTTCTTGTCCCTGCCTTGTTGCTCAGAGGAGTTCATGACTTCAGACCCCTACCCCACGCACCTGGAACTTGGTGTCTGCGATTACCCGGAACAGGTTCCCGCAGACCGCTGGGCGGGCTATGCAGCGGCTCAGAAAGCATTGGGCCTGCGTTTCGTGCGCCTGGCCGAATTCGCCTGGAGTCGCCTGGAACCGCGCCGCGGCGAGTATGACTGGGCGTGGCTGGATCAGGCCATCGCCACGTCTACGGCGGCAGGCCTGAAAGTGGTGCTGTGTACACCCACCGCCGCGCCCCCGGCCTGGCTTATCGCCCAGCACCCGGAGATTTTGCCCACCGGACGCGACGGCCACGTCAAGACCTTCGGCTCCAGACGACACGCCGATTTTTCCAGTTCGGTGTTTCGCGAGCACTCCCGGCGCATCACCCGGGCGATGGCCGAGCGCTACGGCCAGATGGAGGCCGTGGTGGGTTGGCAGACCGACAACGAATTCGGCTGGGGCGACACCGCTCAGAGTTACAGCCCGGCGGCGCTGGCTGCGTTCCGTGGCTGGCTGGAGCGGCGGTACGGCACGTTGGACGCCCTGAACGAGGCCTGGGGCAACGTCTTCTGGAGCATGGAATACACGGACTGGGAGCAGCTTCCGCTGCCCAACCGGGCGGTGGCCGAGGTCAATCCGGCTCACACGCTGGACTTTCTGCGCTTTTCCAGCGATCAGGTGGCCGAATTTCAGGAAGAACAGGTGGCGATCCTGCGTGAGCTGTCGCCGGGCCGCTTCGTCACGCACAACTACATGGGCTTTTTCGGCGCGTTCGATCATTACCGTGTCAGCGGGTGCCTCGACTTTGCGAGCTGGGACAGCTACCCCACCGGCACCTTGCAGGCCATCCATGAATGGAAGCTGACTGGGCCTGAGCTTGCCCATGACTTTGCCCGCACCGGCCACCCGGACGTAACTGCGTTCAATCACGACCTGTACCGGGGCATGGTGAGACGAACCGTCACGCAGGAGCAGGGGCGTTCCCCGGGTTTCTGGGTGATGGAGCAGCAGTGCGGGCAGGTCAACTGGGCGCCCTCCAATCCGCTGCCGGCTGCCGGCGCCGTGGAGCTGTGGACCGCGCAGGCCTGGGCGCACGGCGCGGACGCGGTGAGTTACTTCCGCTGGCGGGCCGCCACCATGGGGCAGGAAGTGCTGCACAGCGGCCTGTTGCGCCACAACGAGACGCCCGACCGGGGCTTTGCCGAGGTGGCCGCCCTCGATCCTGGACAGTACCCCCTGGGCGAGGTGAGCGCCCGGGTTGCGCTGCTGCACGATTACGAGAGCCTGTGGCTGTACAACATGCAGCCGCACACAGAAGGCCTGAACTACTGGGCGCAGACCTTCGCGTACTACCGCGCTCTGCGTTCGCTGGGCGTGGACGTGGACATCATCCACGCCGATGCGGACCTGAGCGGGTACGCCGTGGTCGTCGCGCCCGCCCTGACGTTGATCACCCCGGAACGCGCCCGGCACCTGGAGACGGCCGCCCAGCACGCCAAGGTGGTCTTCGGGCCGCGCACCGCCTTTCGCACGGCGTCCGGGCGCACCCCGGAGACGGGCCAGTTCGGCGAGCTGGGTGAATTGATAGGGGCGTCCCTCCTGAACTACGACAGCCTGTATGCGGGTATGACGCAGACGGTCATGGGGAATGGCGGGGCCGCCCATCCGGCGCAGCACTGGGCCGAGAGTTATCACACAACCGGCGCACAGACCCTGTACCGCTATCACGTTGGACCGCTGGGCGGCGAGAGCGCCATGATCCGCAACGGCAACGTCACGGTCATTGGGGCGCACAGCACGGATCTGATCGCCGAGGTTCTGCAGGCAACGTTGAACGAGACACAGCTCGGCCCCACGCGGCTGCCCGAAGGGGTGCGGGTATCCAGGCGGGGAGGCGTCACGCTGCTCCAGAACTGGAACGCCCATGAGGTGATGTGGCAGGGGCAGACGCTGCCACCTGTCAGCTCGTGGGCGTGCAGGGCGTGGTGATCAATGCCTACAGCAAGAACAAGGTGGCAGCGGCGGGCTTTGCCAAGGTTCTGGTGACGGGTGGCTCACAGACCTCGTTCAACCAGGCAGGCGGGCGCATTCCGGTCAGCCTGAGTGCGCGAACCAAACTCAAGAATGATCCCATCGTCACCGGTTTCAGCAAGGCCATCTCGGCGGGCACGCCCATGCCGAACGTTCCAGCGATGGGCGCCGTGTGGGGACCGTGGTGCAATGCCGTCGCGCAGAGTGTCCAGAAGCCCAATCCCGACTACGCTGGGCTGCTGCAAAGCGCCCTGAAAGAAATCAAGGGCAGCATCAAATAACCTGTTGAGGAGGCGGGCCGTCCGGCTGGGGCAACTCCGGCGCACGGCCTGCCTTCTCCTTGAACAAGGACACCTATGAGGACACACCAACAGGAGTTCAAGAAGCCGGATGGCCGCGCGCTGACGCTGTACGGCTTGGCGCCCATCGTGGTCACGTCCGAGATTCCCAGCCCCAGCCCGGAGCCGGTCG
>NZ_BMOM01000060.1 GCF_014647075.1 Deinococcus aerophilus
TCAGAACCATACGTCTGAGAGGCCATTCCTCATGGTATTTGCTCGCCCAGAGAGGCGTGAAATTCCAAAACGGGCTCTAGAACAGTTCAAACCCGTGGGCCCGAATCGCGTCGTCGATCCGGCTCCAGTTCAACCCGACTTCCGGGTCGTGTTCACGCTCGACGTGGGCCAGCACGGCGCGCGCCTGTTCGTCAGTCAGGTCCGCGCGGGTCTGCACATCCTGGATGTTCCAGACCAGCACAATGGCGTCGCCACGTTGGACCTCGGCTTCCAGACCACCCAGCACGTCTGGTGGGGGGGTGGTTTGTTCTGTGTGGACGGGGTCGCTCATCAAAAACCTGTCTGCGGCTGAGAGCCCGGGTGTTCACGCCGGGGGAACAGGTTGCCGTGGCATGTTCCGGACTGCACGGGAGATCCATCTGGGTGTCCAGGCCTTCGAGGGGAACGGCGGTGGAGTCCGTCCCCTGTCTTCGTGCGTGGTGAGCGCAAGGATACTGCGAGATCGTCCAGGGTGGCGCCTTTCGTGGAGATCCGCTGCTGGAGGCACAACTCACCGGAAAATCCATGCGTGTCCGGGGCACGCGCACTACCAGGGTTCCGGGATCATCTTCAGGGTGGTGAGGCGGTCACTTTCCAGACCAACGATCACCCAGGTCTCGCCGTTGACCATCACCTGTGCGATAACCCGGTGCCCTGACCCTGTGGGCTCGGGGGACAGCCTGTACACCGGCACGGCGATGGTCGGTTCCAGCAGGATCGGTTTCGGTGGGCGGTCTGTTTTCATACCGGTCTCCCTCACCACAGCCGGCTCAACGCTTCGGCCAGTTCGAAGTGGGCACGTTCGCCCAGACGGCTCTCGCGCGCCAGCCTGCCGAGCGCGCGCTGGAACTGCTGCTCCACGACCCGGTCACTGACGCCCTGGGGCAGCCGCACCCGCGCCAGTGGAAGACCGCCGGCGCGGCAGATGCGGTTCTTTCGCCCGTCACGCTCCTGCTGGATCGGGGTATCGTGCCAGCCGGAGTCCACCTCCACGGCCAGGATCGGCATCAACGTCGGCGCGCTGTAGATCGTCCAGTCGATATGGGCCAGCGGATGGCCCAGGAAGAGCCGGTCCCCTGCGTCCAGAGCGTGCGACAGCAAGGCCACATCAAAGACCTCGCGCAGAAGCTGCCCCGGCTGGATCGAGCATCCGGGAAAGATGCCCAGCAGCGCCAGCATCACCCGGCGTTCGTGGTCTGAGCTGCCGATGCGCCGCAGCGCATCCTCCACCGGCAGGATCAGGGCCAGGTCGACGTCCTTGCGCAGCAGCTGGCGTGCGGCAGACACCACCGCGTGTTCGAGCACCCAGCCATCGGGCGTGTGGCGGATGAACCCCCCGTCGGCCAGCTTCGACAGGTGCCCGCGCGTCCAGCCGGGGATCATGCGGGTCATCGTGCCGAGTTCGGTGGCCGGCACTGGACCGTCGGAGGCGGCCAGCGCCATCACCAGCCGCTTCTTGCTGGTGTCCAAGGCGTGGACCCGCGACGCGGCGCTGTCGCGCGCGCCCTTGGGGCCGATGCGCAGGTCGCGCCTTTCGCCAGCGTGCCGCAGGTCCGGGGTGGTCATGCCGTTTGCACCTCCTGAAGCCCCAGCCGCAGCGCCGCGTTCCACAGGGAGGCGTGGTGGGTGCTGCCGAGGCGAGCGAGAACGGAGAGGGTCCGGGGAGCCAGCAGCGCCCCCAGGGTTTGCCGCACCCACAGCGGAGGGTCGCTGTTCAGCGCCGACGTTGTGGGTTCATCGGGGGAAAGCCCATGCTCGGCCAGGTGGTTCAGCAGCTCTGACAGGGCGTCGTCGAGCTGTCCGGTCCTGGCCCAGCGCTTCAGGTGGGTGATCGTTGTCTTGATGCGCGGAACTCCCGGGATGTGGTTCCACTGGTCCTCGGTGGTCCCGGCCGTGGTGCGCCTCAGGAAGCCCTCGAAGACGTCGCGGGGAGCTCGTGCCCGTCCCCCACTCCGCACGGCCCCTGGCGCCCTTGTGAGAAGCGGCGCGAGGCGGTCCCACTGCTCATCGGTGAGCCGCTGGAAGTCGGTGGGCAGCGAGGTGAGCCGGCGCTGGCGGGGACGGCGGGCGAGCTGGTCATGCACCAGGTCCCGCAGCCACGCGGGCGTGGGCCAGGTGGACTCGGGGAGCAGGTCGGTGAAGCGCACCCCCCGGACGCGCAGTTCCGGCAGGAGGCTCACCAGTCCGTCGCGCAGCAACCAGCCGGCCAGGGCCACCACCTGAAAGCGGTCCGCGGGCGGCAGCAACTCCAGCACGGGCCGCGCCCCCGCCGCGCGGACCCCGGGGGGAAGTCCCAGGGGGGCGCGCAGGTCGTCGAAGACACTGGGCGGCACCTTTGGCCGCAGTCCGAGCAGCACATGCGTCAGTGGATGCAGCAAGCCAGTGAGGTCGGCGGCGTTCAGGCTGAGGTCACCCACCCGGGCCTCACCGCTGTGGACCGCGGCATCCATCAGGCACTGCAACCCCAGGACGTGGGTCAACGCCGGCGTCGGCACTACGCCCCCCAGCGGCAGGCGTTCCCAGCAGCGCCAGCAGCGTTCAGGGGTCCACGGCAGTGTCTGGGCGCACTGGGCCTTCTGGAAGTGGGCCCGGGTGACGCTGATGGGCGCCCCACAGTGCCGGCAGTTCTCGACCAGCATGGTGCCGTGGCGTGGACAGGCCACGGTGGTGGCCAGACGCCAGGAGCGCAGGTAGGCGCGCCCTTCCCGCAGGCATGCGGGGCAGGCCGGATGGCCGGCGACGTTCCGGGTGCCCCGATGACGGCCCAGCAGCACCAGCAGCGGGGGGCGGGCCACGTCAGGACGGGCCGTCAGTCGCCGCTTGATGGGGGCCAGGGTCAGGGCTTCTACCTGCCCGAGGCGGCACAGGGTGGCCTGGGCGAGGCCAGCCAGTTGCTCAGGAGTGGCGTTCAGGTCGGGGTCCTGCCGCCAGAAGCCGCGCAACCCCAGGCAGTTGGTCAGCCTTGACGGACGCATCATCTGCTCGGTGGCCAGGCGCGTGACCCATGAGGTCAGCACCTCGTCTTTTGCGGGGCCTGGGCGCAGGCGCAGGACGATCACGTCTACTCTTCCTTCGACGCGTCTTTCTTGGGCGCCCGGATCAGGTTGAGCGTTTCAGCCGCCTTTTCGATGCTCTCGACGGACAGTTCAGCGTGGTCCACCAGGGCGTGCTGGGTCAGGTTCAGCACGTCGCCGAGCAGTCCCCTGGACAGTTCTAGGGTGGCCCGAACAGTGTTCTGGTTCGGCGGTGCAAAGATGCACGCGGTCTCGCCAGAAAAACCCCGTGCCAGCGCCTCCATGGTCTTCTGGACCTCGATGGGGGTGAGTGGAGGCAAGCTCAGCGCTGTGGTGTAGCGCGTGGCGAGGTGGGGGTTGCGTTTCAGGGCCTCCTGAACCCGTTCGGTGCCCACGGGGATCACCATGAAGCCCTTGAGCATCAACCCCTTGACCAGTTCCAGCAGGTCCTCGGCCCGTCCCGGGGTGCCCAGCATTTCCTGGAACTCGTCCATAAAAATGATCCTGACCTGGAGCTTGCTGGCAAACTTGACAAATCGGCCCTGCCGTTCGCCCGCGCTGCCCGTGTGCTGCATGTTCCCGATCGCCTCAAGTAACCGGGTCGCCACCTGCAAGCTGTTCTTTGCTCCGTTGATGTCGATCAGGATGGCCCGCTGGATGTCGCCTCCCCGGGTGCCGGCGGCCCCCGTGAAGTCGGCATCTTCCACGAACTCGGCTTCCTCGCGGGGCGGCGGCGTCTCTTCAACGATGCGTTTGAGGGCGCGGTGGATCAGCCGGGTTTTACCGCTGTTGGCCGGAACGGACAGGTAAGGGGCCATGGTGCGGTGCTGCGCCGGCGACGTGGCCAGATGGGCGAGGTAGGTGATGATGCGCTCGGGATTCTCGAGCGGCAGCCACAGTTGCTCGCGCCGCGCTTTGATCACGGTGTCACGCTTCAGAAATGCATTGAAGGCGGCGTCGCGCCCGGCACGGGTCTCGTGATCAGGAGGTTCAACGGGGGTGGGCAACATGGCTCAGCTCCTGTGGTGCATGCCAGGCGGGTCGATGATCGGCGTCAGGTCGATGTCCTCGTCGGCGCCAGGGCCCATGGTCATGGCGAAGAAGGTGTTTGGCTCTGGGCGCAGCGTCGGGGGTGCTGTTTTTTCCCGGCGTTTTGGATTGCGTGGCGTCGCCTGTTCGGTGACCCTGCGGCGCATCACCTCGTTGAAGGCGTCGATCTCGGTCAGCGCCTGGTCGCGGTGCAGGCGGTGGCTGTCCCGGATCAGCTTGTAAGCAACCTGAAATTCGTCCTCGCTGACGGGACCCGCGTCCTGGAGGTCTGCCGGGAGCTGGGTGCAGGTCAGGGGGATGGCCTCGCCCTGACCATTGGCGTAGCCCAGGGCGGTGCGGATGTCGGTGGGGTCGTACACGACGTCGATCTTCATCTTGCCGTGGGGAACCTGGCGAATCAGGTCATCCAGCCCCCGGCCGCCGTAGAAGCGGTTGTTGAGGCGAACGCCCTTCTTGCTCAGGGTGCAGGTTTGCACCGGCCTCAGATCCTGGTGCAGGATCACCAGTTCTTCCTCTGAGAGGGGACGGAACATGGATTTGCCCTCGCCGATCAGCGCCTGGGCATGGTCGCGGCGGTTCAGGCGGCACAGGGGGGCGCACATCATGTTGTAGCGGTCGAAGATCAGTCTTGTCAGGTAGCGGTAGAGTTCGTGGAACTCCAGCTGGGCGTGGGCCTGGGCATCGAAGCCCCGGCGCTGGACGACGCTGGAAGTCGCGCTGCTGCCCAGGCTGTGGGTGTAGTTGTTGACGGTACCGATCACGCGTTCGACGAGGCCACCGAGGTGAACCGTTCCGGCGGTGCGTTTCGCCTCGCCGATGCCATAGCGGCTGCAGACCCGCGCGACAGACCGGTTGGTGAATTCGCGGCCATGATCGGTCACGAAGTACAGGGGGGCGCCCATCGGTGGGGGGAGGTTTTCAACGCCCAGGGCGCGCAGGAAATCGCTCTGGTCGCCCATCATGCGCTCCATGGTGCGCAGCGTTTCATGCGCAGAAACGCTCTCGGGGTTGAGACCCACCGCGCAAACCATCGTGGTGGTGGCGTCAATGATCAGCGTGAGCCTCCCGCGAAAGGCGAGGCGGCGCGTGGCCTCCTGCCTGGCCCCGGCGTTGCTGGTTGTTTTGCTTTTGCCTTTTCGCGACTTCCTGTACACCTTGACGAACTCGAAGCCGCCATCAGGCAGGGCGAAGCAATCGACGACCGTGGCGTCGATGTGAAGCCACTGTCCGAAGTGCGTGGCGTCGATGGTGCCCTGCCGAGGTTCGGCGTCGCGGGCGGCTTTCTTTCCCAGCACCACTCCGTTGAGCTTTTTGGGCTGCGCGCTGATCAGCTTGTGGATGTGACTCTTGACGGTGTTGTAACAGGGCATCTGGTCGCCGAGTCCGTTCTTCTGGCACTGCGCCCGCACTTCGTTGACCAGGTAGTGCTCCAGAAATCCCGACAGAAAATCCCCAACCCGTTGAGAGGGTAGGGCACACTGGAGGGAACGTATGGGAAAGCA
>NZ_BMOM01000061.1 GCF_014647075.1 Deinococcus aerophilus
CACGCCCCTCCTCAAACCACCCTTGAGGTCGGCTGGCAACTCGTTTTCCGTCCAATCTCATAAAATCTGTCAGGCCGCCAGGAGCTTACCCTCAATGTGAGCCAAGCGTGAGTTGAGGCAACAAGCGGGGGCCGGGAATTTCGAGCTGCCAGACGTGCATTCCGCCGGAGGGGCCAGCGCGCGGCTTTGTCAGCTCAATACTATTTAAAGCAACAAAAGTGTTTACAAAATAGTAGAGTTGGGTTACACTGTAAGCACGTCGGGAATGGTCCCGGCCTCCCCATCTTCCCCAGACGCCTCAGGAGGCGATTCAAATGACCCAGACCCATACCAGCACCGCTGCCCGCACCTTCGTGGACACCGTGACCTACCGCCCCGGAGCCGTCATCCTCTACCCCGGCAAGAGCGACATGCTGTACCGCGTGGCCAGCGGCCTGGTGCGCGTGCATACCATGGATGACGACGGCAACGGCCTGACCCTGCGCTACGTGAAGCCTGGCGAGTATTTTGGCGAAGAAGCCCTGGCCGGCGTGAACCGTGCCTACTTTGCTGAGGCCGTGACCGACAGCAGCATTGACGTGATCAATCCGGCCCTGATGAGCGCTGAGGACAACCTCGTCGTCACGACGCACCTGGTCAAGACCCTGGAGCGTGCCTACGAGAGCATCTACCGTCTGGTCGGCAAGCGCCTGCGCGCCCGTATTGCCGGAGAGCTGCTGGAGCTCAAGGACACCGCCCTGGCCACCCAGACCGAGAGCGGCGAGACCATGATCTACGCCACCCACGACGAACTGGCCGCCGCGGTGGGCAGCGTGCGCGAGACCGTGACCAAGGTGGTCGGTGAACTCAGCCGCGAAGGTGTGATCAGCGCCGGCTACGGCAAGATCACCCTCAAGAACGAGGCTGCCCTGAGCACCATCGCTGCCGCCTGAGTCTGTCTCCATCGCCGCACCGCCCGGAAGGTTCCGGGCGGTTTTTTGTTGCGTCTATAAACTGCTGACGGAGAGAGGAACACACCAAGACTTGCACGGCCACAGAGGTCATGCTACTATCCCTCTCGCGCCGGAAACGGCACGCCACACGCGCACAGCGCGGTATTCGGCAGTAGCTCAGTGGCAGAGCGTTCGACTGTTAATCGAATGGTCGCTGGTTCGACCCCAGCCTGCCGAGCCAGACAGAATCCCCGTCCTAGACGGGGCTTTTTCCTTTTGTATTCCCCAACCGCAGCGTGCCCAACGAGACCACATGCCCAACGCGTGCCCAACGGGATTTTTATGACTACTTTTTTGAACCCTCTATGAGGGTCGACAAGTCCAGAGTCAGGGCCTCCCTTTCCTTGTCGAAAACGGTGCGGTAACGGTCCTGAGTGAAGGAGGCACGGGCATGACCGACGTGCGCGGAGATGACCTCCACAGGCCGTCCGTGCTGGCCCTGGATCGAGATGAAGGAGTGCCGTAGAACATGCGTTCCCCGGTAGGGCACCTCCGCCGCCTGACACAGTGCGCGCATGAGCTTGTAGACATTGTCGGGGAGGATGGGGAGGCCACGCGCGGTCGTGAACACGGAATCACTCCCCACGTAGTGTGCGCCCTGAGCTTCCCGGTCAAGGATCACTTGATCCGGCTGTTGCTTGAGGATGGCGAGGGCGTCTCCCCCCACCGGCACAGAACGCCGCGACCGCGCCGTCTTGGGAGTCGTGCGGTGCGCCTTCCCGGCGAGGCTCACCAGCGCCTCTCTGATGTAGATGCGGCCTGTCTGAAGATCCACATTCTCCCAGCGCAAGCCCAGTGTCTCTCCGATTCGAAGCCCAGTGGCCAGCATGAAGCAGAAGGCCACACCCCGCCGATCATGGCGGGCCACCGCATAGAACCGCGCAGCCTCCTCCTCCGTCCATGCCTTCACAGTGTCATCCTGGGCAGCCTCTCGCGTGTAACGGGGCCGCACCACGTCTACCGGATTGCGGATTAGGTCGCCGTGCCTGACCGCTTCGGCAAAAGCCTGCCGCAGAATATTATGGATCGACCGCTTCATGGAATCGCCCAGCGGCTTGCCCAGCATGGCCGGCCGGCGCTTGTCCCGGTGCTGCAGGTCGGCATAGAACGCTTCCAGATCCCGGGGCGTGACAGTAGCCAGCCGTTTCTTGCCCAGGCCAGGAACGATGTGGACCTCAATCATGCAGGCCTGACCCTGGGTGTACTTCGCCGCCTGGCTGTCCTTGCGCAACGCGTGCCAGGCGCGGATGTAGTCCTCAACCGTCACCTTCTCCATCACCGCAAACTGGCCGCGGGCCGCGTCCGCAATGACCCGACTCTGGGCACGCTCAGCTTCCGACTTGGTGCTCTCCGTGCCAACGACGCGTTTTTTCTCTCCGTTTGGCAGCTCCACTGTGGCGCGCCACTGCCATTTGCCCGACGGCAACTGCCTGAGACCACCCAGACCATTGCCACGCTTCTGGGCCTTCTTTTTAGTTTTCACCGCCACGTTGCTCCTCTAAAGGAATGGTGATTTCCACGGTCAGCGCGAGGGCATCAAGAATGGCCGGCCAGTGGCTATCCTGCCGAACCAGAGGGGTCTTCAAGGTGCGACTCAGAATGGACGGCGTGGTGCCCAACTGCTCGGCCAGCTGAGCCTGAGTCAGCCCCAGCGTCTTCAACCGGCTCTGAATGACTTGCTTGGGATTTGGCTGCACCTGTGCACTATAAGCTTATGAGCGGTTGCCGCAAACATTCGGGGGCAGCGCTGTGGGCCGCTGCCAGGCGAATGAACTGGCAGGCCAGTCGCTCTGTATCTGCCTTCTCCTGAAAGCGAGCCCGTACTGACCCATAGATGGAGCCACCGCTGCCTCGTCCGGAGGGAGCGCCCGACGGCCCCACCTATGGAATGCAGGATGATGTATTGGCGAACCCGATGACCGACTCGGTTGCCGTCTCACTCGTGGGTTCTTCAATCAATTGCACAATGCGCGCGCACGATCCTGACAGGAGGCTGTCATGCTCTGCTGCAGCGCATGAGGCATGTTCCCGTCGGATGCAGTGGCGGCAGGTGGGCGCTGTGCCATCCCTCTGACTGCGTCCGATTTCAGGCCCTCAAAGGATGGGTGCGCACGGTGGCTGCCCGCGAAACGGCCTGCACGGTGGCCTGAGTGGCAGGCATGGCCTGCCCCCGCGCGCGACAAGCTCACGGCTGGAACCCAATTTCTAAGTTGAGAGCGTCCAGGTTCATGGCAACCGCAGTTGGCTTCCCCATCCGGAAGAACCTGTGGATGGAGAAGCATGGGGAAAATAATTTGAAACACGGAGGGTATTGGAGGGGGTTAGATCATGTGCACTCCTGTAAGGACCTCATCGGGGTCTGTGGAGGTGGGGCGGTCACCAGGACAGGGAACTTGGCGCAGGGCAGAGGCGGCGGTGGTGGTCAGCTTGCCCTGCATGACCACGGAGGCGCCCGAGCAGCAGACGATCCATACAAACGGGAACAGGCGCTTGGCGCCCGCAAGGGAATGACCCGAGGAAAGGATGGGGTGTCGGGGACGCCCTGGAACGGCAAAGGAAGGACTCTGGGAACAGAGGCCAAGAAACCTTTCCAGCCGCCCACCTTTGCCGTGATGCCCGGGCGAAGAGCCGGTTTGAGGCGGGGCAGATGGGTGGTCCAGGACCGACGGGGCAACCGCTTGCCCCAGGCAATGTGGCGGGCCTGCAAATACAACTCCGCCGCGTCGAGGGCCTGACGTTCCCGCTTGGCCGAGCTGAATCGGACTTGGTCTGCCCACCGAGGCCGACACCCACGCTCGTCGCTGGGTCTGGAAAAATACCGCGCCAGATTGCACAGGTGACGGTCATCCTGGACCACCGTGCAATGGACTGCCGAGGGCAGGTGCTCAAGGTCCGGGACCATGGCGAGGACGTGAAGATGAGGCTTGCCCGAGCGGCTCAGGGCCAACCGGACATACCGTGGCATCTCTCCCAGCAGTCGCTTTAATTCTTGTCGGGCCAGCGCCGGACCGTCATGGTAGAAGTCGATTCCGGCCGGCAAACGAACCACCAGGTGGCACAGCTGACCCACCCTGCACGCCAACAATCGGCAAAGAATCCCCTCCCCATTGCCAAAGAGCTCAGCCGCCCCCCGTTGGCGCTTGGCCCAGGTGTCTGTGACCGCATCCGGCACCCAGTCACAGCCGGGGCGCTGCTGCTGGTAACGGAAGGTGTAGGGGTGTGTGTGGACATCGGCCAGCACGAGAACGCCGCCTCAAAACGGCAATAGGGCGCCGCAGCGGCCATTGAGGCCGCTACGAAGTCAGAGGAATTCAGTGGGGCTGCTGTCGGAACAGGCCTGCCGGGATGCTCATCCTGGAGGCGGGTCCCACGGACCGTTACTCGGTCTGGCCAGCCAGAAATTCATCAATGGCCGTGAGCGGGACCAGGATTTTGCGCCCCACCAGGATGCAGCGCAGCTGCCTGGCGCGGATCAACTCGTAGACGCCATTCCTTCCGACGCCCAGAATCTGCGCCACCTCCTCAGGTTTGCGGGTCCGGCGGGGGTCCACACTGCTCGCCCCACTCCGCTCCCGACTACCGCTGTGGGCGGAGGCAGTCCCTTCCAGTGCGCTCTGGCGATCGTCCTGTGCGTTCATGTCCCGTACTGTGTCAAGATTTCCGTTACTGTTATAGGTATCGTGACCAGTAACGCAACATCCCCAGAATTGTTCGCCACCTGGACAACACCGTTCGACGTCCAGGTGAACCGAGAGACCCATACATTGGTCTTCACACCCGCCTGTGTGGACGGGCTCTACTTACAGCCGCGCAGTCTGTTTGACCGTCCAGGTGGGGGGGAGGGACACTACCAGACACTCATCTCCACGCTGCTGTCATTAAATTCCTACTCCACGGACCAGGAATGGCGAGCGACAGCACAGAAGTTGGGGCCACTGATCCAGCGACATCCCCTTCAACACGCAGCGCTCAACGGAGGTCTGAGCGAGTCCATGTCCGATTGGTTGAAGGCAACCCAGGACCTGAGCGCCCTGTGGGAAGACATCGAGGCCCTCGCCACGGCCGACACCGAGCCCCTCTCCTTAGAGGAACGGCGTGAGATAGGAATTGATCGCCTCGCTGCCCTGGGATATCCCGTTGAGACCGTTTCTCCGGCGCAGCTCGAAGCACAGCTGGAGGCCTACATACCCAGGGCAGATACCGAGGTCCAGAACGTCACCGACCGGATCGGCAGAAGACTCAATGCATGGTTTCGGGGTCAGCACCCACGGGTCTCTCCCCTGCTCAATCCCCGCACCCGTGACGTCGAGATCGTGGTGGAGCAGGGTATCCAGGCCCTCTTCCTGATGACCGTCTCGCTGGCCCGCAATGAACTGGGGGCCTTTCCCCGGATGTGCACACGCCCCAATTGCACCCGGAAGACATTCATGACCGGACGCAAGAAATACTGCAGTCTGGCGTGCCAGCAGGCCCACAAGTCAGCGCGCCAGCGCCAGAGGAAGTCAGAGGTCACCAAGAAGTCCTAGGGTGTGTCCGCAAACCTTCAGAGCCACTCCATCAGGCAGGCAATCGTGACCATGGCCTCGAAATGACAGGCGCGTTTC
>NZ_BMOM01000062.1 GCF_014647075.1 Deinococcus aerophilus
ACGCCTGCGGGATGGAGGTCTGTCCGGCGGCAGCCCGAACGCAGCCAGCCGCTCCAGTCCGAGCACCTCAGACACAGTCGGGCAGCGGTCGGCCTGAATCTCGTCATTTCGCTGAATGCCACGGAGCTGTTTTGTTTCCTTCCGTCAGGAACCAGAACCCGGGCCGCGGCGCGCTCTACTGACCGACGGGCTCACCGGGCAGGACCTCGTTCGGTGAGACCACCGACGGAACAGGCGTCGTTCCACTCACCACTTCACCCGGCAGGTCCTCGTCCAGCGCAGCAGAGGTCGGCGACTTCACGCCGCTTCCCACCGTGTTGGGCGCCGCGGGCATCGGCACCGGTACAGGCCGGGAGGCAGGAACCGGAGGCGCAGGCGCGGACGTCGCCGCTCGGTCCGGTGTGCTTCCAGGGGTCTGCGCTTCCGGGGGCCGTTATGGATCTGCGCTCTGTGCGCCCACCACCGTCCGGTTTCCTTCCGGCTGCACAGACCGTGCAGGAGCAGGCTCGGCGTCGACCACCACTTCCCCCGGCAGATCCTCGTCGAAGCCAGATGGTGCCGGGTCGGCGGCGCGCTGTTCGTGCTCAGTGGACGTCGACGGTGACGCGGCGACCGTGACGGCGGATCCTGTGGGCACTTCCGCCACCGTTCGGTCGAGGTGCCGGACTTGCCAGGCGCCTGCATCCAGGCCTGTCAGGAGCAGTGCGCCCAGCGCCACTATGGGCCAGCGCCCCCACTGCCTGGCTGCGAGCGGTGGCGGACTGGCGACCTTGACCTACTGGCCACAATCGGAGTGGACCGAGAGACAGAGGTCAGGTCACCACCCACCCCTATTTACGTGTTTTTTGAGCGTCCGTAGCTACGGTGACTTCAATCAAATCAAGCTCCACCGGAGGATCATATGAAAGCGACCCAGTACTCGGCCCTCGGTCTTTCCCTGACCCTGATTCTCGCCTCTTGTGGTCAGCAGAGCCTGACCACTGGCCCTGCCCCTGTGGCCACAGCACCTGCCCAGCTGCAAGCTCAGGCCGGCAAGAAAAAAGCGATCGTTACCCCTGAGCCCACGCCTGTGAGCGAATGCTCCGCTCTGTATTCAGGCCCTGCGGCGAACGCTACCACCGCCAATGCGGTAATTGACCCTACGATTGATTACGGGCAGGTAGGTACCCTGATTCTCTCCTTTAACGTTGATGATGCCGTGACTCCTGCCGTGAACTTCATTGCGTCCAGGCTGGGAATCAAGCCCGGCAATGGCCTGGGTGCTTTTAGTGAACTTCCGATGGTGGCCGTGAAGGCTCCAATCACCCAGGAACTGGTCAACATGCTCAAGGCCAACCTGCAGTCTTACGGCCTGCTTTCCATCTATCAGGACCGTCCGCTGGAATACTTCCTGGACGAGAGTGTCGCGTACATTAAGGGTGACAGTGCACGCAGCGCATTCAAAACCACAGGCAAAGGCATTGGCGTGGCAGTTATCGACTCCGGAGTCGACGGCACGCATGGTGATTTTCCCAATCTCGTGAAGAACGTCAAGATTGCTGCTCCGATCATTGCTCCAGGTCTGACGGGCGCCCTGTATGTGGATACCTCCAATTCTGATCTGACGTCGGGCCACGGCACCCATGTGGCCAGCACCATCGGCGGTAGCGGTCAGATGTCTACCGGCGGCAAGTACAAGGGCGTGGCTCCCGGCGCAAATCTGATTGGCGTGGGTTCAGGGGACGCAATCAGCATTCTGTATGCGCTCCAGGGCTTTGAGTTCGTGTTCAAGCCAGAAGTGCGGGAAACCTACAACGTCCGCGTCATCAGCAACTCCTGGGGCACTTCTGGCAGCCGTTTTGCCCCGTACAATCCGATCAGCATCGCGTCCAAGCGGGCCTACGATTATGGAATGATTGTCAACTTCGCCGCCGGCAATGATGGTCCCGGCGCTGATACGCTCAACCCGTACTCGGCCAGCCCCTGCGTCATCAGCGTGGGTGCCGGACACGCCAAGAACACCATGAATGCCCTGAACCCCCGCATCCGCAAGGGCGTTCCCGGTGAGCTTGCCAGTTTCTCGAGCCGCGGTGTCAAGGATGATCCGTTCCATCACCCCGATATCGTGCTGCCCGGCGTGAACATCGTCGCCGCCCGTGCGGTCAGCGGCCCAATCGTGGAACCTTACCTGGGTAAGGACGGCAACAGCCCGGAGCCGCTGTACTCCTCGATCTCCGGCACCAGCATGGCCACTCCGCACATGAGCGGCGTCGCAGCCCTGATGCTGGAAGTCAATCCGGCCCTGAATATGGACGGCGTGCTCGCTGCTGTGACCAGCACCGCCGATCCAATGTTTACCAAGACTGATGTGATTCGTCAGCTGGAGAAGTGGGAAGTCGGTGCCGGGTACGCCAACGCCTACGCTGCAATTCAGAAGGCTGCGAGTACGGTGGGCAGCCGCACGACCGTGGAGACCTCCGCACTGACCAGTTGGACCGGCGCGGTGGGGACCACCGTAGATGGGACCCCACTGGTCGGTGAACACAACCAGAGCGTGAGCGTGCCCTCGGGCCTGTCGGCCGTGAAAATCAACACCGACTGGGGAAACCCCACCTACGATCTTGACCTGTATGTCTACGATCCGGCAGGCAACCCAATTGCCTCCAGTGCTCAGGGAGCCAGCGCTTTCGAGGAAGTCGTGATTCCCAACCCGGTGCCTGGAACTTACCGTGTGCAGCTCAAGGGCTGGCTCAATCCTGAGACCGCCTACAAAGGCACGGCCACCGTTGACCGCATCGTGCCACTGAAGTAGACACGTTTAGTGGAAGCTCGAGCTGAGTAGGAGTGGGAAAGGGCGCTTGTGCGCCCTTTTCTTCTTTCAGTGAGCGAGCGATGTCGGCTCTGGCCCTCTTGAGGCTAAAATGAGGGTCTAGTGTCGGGTTCCCCCCTCGCTGTGATCGGCTCTGTCGCCAACGCTTGGTCACCGCTTTACGCCCTCGGTTATTGAGAGGTCGAGGGACTGCTGTTGAAACGGGCAGTCTCAGCCTTTTCCACCGTCTGGAACGACCAAGAACGAAGTTGTCAATTCCTGATGTGCAGCGCCTTCCAGCGGCCCCGAAGGCTGGCCTCAGGATTGCTGCTGACACAGCCGGCGAATCTCGGCGGCCAGGCGTGGGTGGACGCTCGAGTGGTCTTCCAGCCAGGTCAGGATGCACAGGGCTGAAGCCTGATTGTTCTGGTAGCCCTGCATCATCCCCGGCAGGCGGGCAGCCATGTCGGGAAAGCGGCCCTCGAAGCGTCGCTCTGGCATAAAGGGGTCGGCGCCGCCCTGTTCGGCACCGTGCAGCGCAGCCAGAGCCAGGAGCCGGTCAACGGCGTAGCTCTGGATAAAGCGGGCGGCGGTCAGCCGTTCGCCCCGTGCCTCCCGGTGCAGGCCCACCAAGAGGTTGGTCAGCGCCTCGTTGGTGTGCCACTCCGGTGAGGGCGCTGGGGGGGTGGCCCGAACACCGGAGGACGCCGACAGGTGGGGAACATCCTCTCTTTTCCAGACCACCCGACCAGCGGTGTAGGCAATGTGGGGCAGTTCGCTCAGTTCAAAGACGGCGTACTCGGCAAAGATTCCGTCGTCGAACAGGAGTTTGCACCCATCTGGCGTGTTGTAAAAGCTGAAAGCGACGGGGTGCGCCTGTTCCAGCCAATCCAGGGCGTCCAGATACTTTGGTTTGGCTCCGGGGGCGACCAGCACAAAGAAGTCCAGATCGGAATGTTGATCGAGGCGGTGGGTCTCCAGGCCAACAGAACCAAGCGCCAGCAGCGCAAGAGCGCCCTCACGCTCCTGGAGGCTGGAGGCCAGAGCATCGAGGCGAGCGAGCAGTTGAACAGGACTGGGCATCAGGGGATTCACTGTACTGGGTGGTGTTCGCCATGGTTGGGGCAGGAGCGTGGGCAAAATACCGTTTGGAACAGTGTTGGGCTGGTTCTGGCAACTTAAGCCTGGGAGACTGATGAGTTGTGACAGACCGGAAGCCCTACCGCCACCGTCTTTCGTTCTACGGTATCGGCTCCGCCCTGCGGTTTTATCGAGCAAGCGTGACGTTCAGGAATGGCTCCATGAGCGCGCCATACCTCACTGAGGAGAGGAACTGCGTCAAGGTCAGCGGGGCGGAGTACGGGTTATGGCGGGCGGTGGACGAGCGTGGGGACGTGCTGGACGCGCTCCTTCAAGAACACCGTGACACCGAGGCCGCCAAAACCTTTTTCGTGCGCCTGTTGGGGAAAGATGACGTGCCGGGAGTCACTCACACCGACACGCCGTGGAGCTATGGCGCGGCAGTGCGTGAGCTTCCCGTACTCCACACTGTGGAGCACGTCCAAGTCGTCTCCTCTGCGCTCTGGAACAACCTCGTGGAACAGGCGCATCGACCGACCCGGCAACAGCAGTGAAGTCGGCCGGGCTTCAAGAAACTGCGAGGGGCACGGGAGTTTCTGGCTTTGCACATCCGGACCACCAGCACTGCGCTCAATCGAAGAACGCATCAGTCGTAAGCCTACGGGGCCTGGCAGCACGCCGTTGATATGGCGGTCTGAAGTTCAGACCACCGCTGGGGAGATGTAGTGTGCTTGAGGCTGGCGGCCTGACAGATTTTATGAGATTGGACGGAAAACGAGTTGCCAGCCGACCTCAAGGGTGGTTTGAGGAGGGGCGT
>NZ_BMOM01000063.1 GCF_014647075.1 Deinococcus aerophilus
GGTGGTCTTGCCGTGGTCGACGTGGCCGATGGTGCCCACGTTCACGTGCGGCTTCGTGCGCTCAAACGTTCCTTTTGCCATGATCTTTACTCCCTCCAAGCGGTGGATTCACACACAAAACTGGCCCTTTGATCGGGCGTCCCCCGCGCATGCCACGAGGTTGTGATGGTGTGACCCACATTGGGTTGATTCTCGCCAGGGCAGTGTCCCGCCATGCTGGCACGCTGCACCGCAATCCGCGTCCGCATTTCACAGCGGGATTCACGGCGCACCGAAGAAATAGGGTACAGGAAATCAGGCCTCAGAACAAGGGGGGTGTGGTCAGCGGCGGTCCCACGAACAGAAGCGGGAGCGCCCGCTGCGGCCCTCCGCACCCTCATCCCAGGGCCTGGAAACCTCGCCCCTGTTCCCGCCTGCGAGGTCCTCAGCGCCGGGTGTAGGCGACCACCTGCCGGTCGAAGGCCCCCACCAGCATCACCACCCCCAGGACGGTGCCGATGGGAAAGATCAGCAGGCTGAAGACCGCGATCACGATGGCCGAGACCCGGCCCCAGCTGCGGCCCTCCAGCAGGGCGCGGCGGGTGAAGTACAGCCACAGGATCAGCAGCGCCGTAATGGCGAAGGAAATCCACAGCACCCACTGAAGCTGCTCGGGCGACAGCACGATGGGGGGAATTCCCGACTGGCCCGCGCCTTCATTTAAACGAATCAGCAGATCGTTGAGGGTGGGGCCGGAGAACGGCAGGGTCAGCAGGGAAAAGGCGTTGTAGAACACGCCGATCAGGAGGGGCAGGGTCAGGAAGATCAGGCGGGGGGGGCGGGGTGTTTGCGGGCCGGGAGAAACAGGAGCAGTCATCGCCCCTCAGGGTAGCGTCCGGGCCGTGGTCACGGTCCGACCCCATTTCCAAAAGAAAGACCCGCCTGAACGGCGGGTCCTTTTCCGACTGAACTTTCCTGAGGAAAGGTCCGTCTTACTTCTTCATCAGCCCCTGGGCGATGTTGTTCGGCACCTGGGTGTAGTGGTCGAAGAACATCGAGTAGCTCGCGCGACCCTGGGTCATCGAGCGCATGTCGGTGGCGTACCCGAACATCTCGCTCAGCGGCACGAAGGCCTTGACGATCTGGGCGTTGCCGCGCGCTTCCATGCCCTGGATCTGACCGCGGCGGCTGTTCAGGTCGCCGATGATGTCGCCCATGTAGTCCTCGGGCACGGTCACTTCCACGCGCATGACCGGTTCCAGGATGGCCGGAGCGCCCTTCTGGACGGCTTCCTTGAGCGCCATGCTGCCCGCGATCTTGAAGGCCATTTCCGAGGAGTCCACTTCGTGGTAGCTGCCGTCGTAAATGGTGACCTTCATGTCCACCACCGGGAAGCCCAGCATGGGGCCGCTCTGCATGGCTTCTTCAATGCCCTTCTGGGCCGGGTTGATGTACTCGCGGGGCACGGTGCCGCCCACGACGGCGTTCTCGAACACAAAGCCGGACCCGGGCTCCAGCGGCTCGGCCTTGATCTTGACGTGACCGAACTGGCCGCGTCCGCCCGACTGGCGCACGAACTTGCCTTCCACGTCGGTGGCCTTGGTGATGGTCTCGCGGTAGGCCACCTGGGGCGCGCCCACGTTGGCCTCCACCTTGTACTCGCGCTTCAGGCGGTCCACCAGGATTTCCAGGTGCAGCTCGCCCATGCCCGAGATGGTGGTCTGGCCGCTTTCCTGGTCCGACTCCACCCGGAAGGTGGGGTCCTCTTCGGCGAGCTTCTGCAGGCCAATGCCCATCTTTTCCTGGTCGGCCTTGGTCTTGGGCTCGATGGCCAGCTTGATGACGGGTTCCGGCACGTCGATGCTCTCGAGCAGCACGGCGTCGTCGCCGTCGCCGATCAGGGTGTTGCCGGTGCCCGAGTCCTTGAGGCCGATCACGGCGCCCAGTTCCCCGGCCTTCAGCTCGGTGACTTCCTCGCGGCTGTTGGCGTGCATCTTCAGCAGACGGCCCACGCGCTCGCGCTTGTCCTTGCTCGCGTTCATCACGTAGCTGCCCGACTGCATGGTGCCCGAGTAGATGCGCACGAAGGTCAGGCGGCCCACGTAGGGGTCGGCCATGATCTTGAAGGCCAGCGCGGCCAGCTTGCCGTCGGGGTCGGCGGGGAACTCGACGGTTTCCTCGCTGTCCTCGACCTTGCCGCGGATCGCCGGAACTTCCAGCGGGCTGGGCAGGTAGTCGATCACGGCGTCGAGCAGCAGCTGCACGCCCTTGTTCTTCAGCGCGCTGCCGCACAGCACCGGGAAGATCCTCTTCTCGACGGTGCCCTTACGGATGGCGGCCACAAGTTCCTCGACGCTGGGCTCCTCACCTTCGAGGTACTTCATCATCAGGTCTTCGTCGACTTCGGCGGCGGCCTCGATCAGCTGTGAGCGCATCTCGGCGACCTTGTCGGCGAACTCGGCAGGCACCTCGCCCACGACGATGTCGGTGCCTAGGTCGTTGGTGTAGGTGTGGGCCTGCATGCGCACGATGTCGATGATGCCCTTGAACTCGTTTTCCTGACCCATCGGGTACTGGATGGGAGCAGGAATGGCGCCCAGACGTTCACGGATGTCGCTCAGCACGAGTTCGAAGCTCGCGCCGGTCTTGTCCATCTTGTTGGAGAATGCGATGCGCGGCACGCCGTAGCGGTCGGCCTGACGCCACACGGTCTCGGACTGCGGCTCCACGCCCTGGCTGCTGTCGAACACGGCGACGGCGCCGTCGAGCACGCGCATGGACCGCTCGACTTCAATGGTGAAGTCCACGTGGCCGGGCGTGTCGATGATGTTCACGACGTATTCTTGGTCGGTGCCCGAACGCTTCCACTTCGCGGTGGTCGCGGCGGCGGTGATGGTGATGCCGCGCTCGCGCTCCTGCTCCATCCAGTCCATGGTGGCCGCGCCGTCGTGCACTTCACCGATGTTGTGGGTGCGCCCGGTGTAGTACAGGATGCGCTCGGTGGTGGTGGTCTTGCCGGCGTCGATGTGCGCGGCAATTCCGATGTTGCGGAAGTGGGTCAGGTAACTCTGGGCTTTGGTGGTCATTTAGACTCCCTGATGCTGACGGAGAACGTGTCTCGCTCCCCGGATGACGGTGGGCTGGGCTGAACCCGGGGTCCGGCGCTCGTGTACCCCTCTCACGCGAGATGGACGGTAGGAAAGCCCACCGTCCGGTTCTTGACGCTTGGGCAGAAAACGCTTACCAGCGGTAGTGCGCGTAGGCGCGGTTGGCTTCGGCCATGCGCTCGATGTCGTCTTTCTTCTTGATGGCGCCGCCCCGGCCCTGCGCGGCGTCCATGATCTCGCCGGCCAGACGCTCGATGGCGGTGCGCTCGGGGCGTCCGTCCACGGCGGTCATCATCCAGCGCAGCGTCAGGCTCTGCTGACGGCGCACGCCGACTTCGACCGGCACCTGGTAGGTGGACCCGCCCACGCGGCGGCTGCGGACTTCAACGCGCGGCTTGACGTTGTCAAAGGCCTGCTTGAAGATCTTGAGCGACTCCTGGCCGGTGCGCTCCTGCACGACCTTCATGGCTCCGTAGAAAATACGGCTGGCCAGGTTCTTCTTGCCGTCTTCCATGATGCGGTTGATCATCGCGCTGACCAGCACGTCCTGGTACACCAGGTCCGGCTGGAGGGGGCGCACTTCTGCTCTGCGGCGACGTGCCATGTTGAACTCCTCTTGTAAAGCGCCCTAACGGGGGGCGCAGATAGCGTGCTGCATGGGCCTCACCTCTGGTGATCCAGAAGAAAGTGGTGGGGCGCGGCCGACCCTCGCTTTGCTGCCGGCAGCCGTGGCGGCCGGGCAGCGAAAACGAGTCTTACTTCTTGGCGCCCGCCTTGGCACCGGCCTTGGGCTTCTTGGTGCCGTACTTGGAGCGGCTCTTGTTGCGGTCCTTGACGCCCTGGGTGTCGAGGCTGCCACGCACGATGTGGTAACGCACACCGGGCAAGTCCTTCACACGTCCGCCGCGGATCAGTACGACGCTGTGCTCCTGCAGGTTGTGGCCTTCACCGGGGATGTAGGCGGTGACTTCAAAGCCGCTGCTCAGGCGCACGCGGGCGATCTTACGCAGCGCCGAGTTGGGCTTCTTGGGGGTGGTGGTCTTGACGACCGTGCAGACGCCGCGGCGGAAGGGGCTGCCCTTCAGGGCCGGAACCTTGCTTTTCTTCTGGAGCGTGGTGCGCCCCTTACGAATCAGCTGCTGGGTGGTAGGCAGGGTAAATCACTCCTCTGATCTGAGCTGGGCCAGCAAACACTGGGCCGGACAAAGTGGGAACGGGTGCTGGGGGCGGGGCCAGTCCACGCGTACGGAACTGGCGGCGGGTTGGCAATGAAGCCTGAGGTGATCAACGCGCTGCCGTGGGGGACTGTCAGCATCAGTCTGCTGGGCGCGGTGTGCCGAGAAACGCCCTGGTGCAACCCTGTACCGGGGCAGTTTTCAACCTTGGCAGTTTACTCCCGCAGGGGGCCTGGGCGCAAGCTCTGGCGGCAGAGGGTAGTGGACTTCCGAGCATGACGGGTGTTCAATGAAGCATGAACGGTTTGAAGTGTCCGCAGTGCGGAGGCGTCTATATCG
>NZ_BMOM01000064.1 GCF_014647075.1 Deinococcus aerophilus
ACTGGGCTACTTGACGCCTCACGAGTTCGAACGCCAAGCTAAAGCCGCTTAACCTCAACTACGCAATAGCGGGACAAGCCCAGACCTCCCCTTATGTGCTCAGGGATAGAGCGGAACTCGTATTCGAACTATCCAGCGTCATACCCTCTTATGTTGGGTCGACGCAGCACGCAGGGCCATCTTATGGCTCCAGCGTCCACCCAGCCACAGCGTCAATGCGAGACCGAGAAACCCCATGACAGCCAGAATGCTCAGCAAGCGCACAGTTTTGAGTTGCAGCGGATACAGGCCCAGTTCGGTCAACATCGGCTCATCCACGTAGCGCAGACCATCCTCACCCGTTTCGGGCAGGAAGACTGCCTGATTGCGAATGATCAGGGCCTGTGGACTGCCGATACGGGTGCCGCTCGGCTCCCCCGTAGTGGCCTCACCACCAAACAGATCGGCCTGCGCGGCCGGGGCCGGGCGCAGCAGTTGCACCGGCTGAGCCTGTGTGCCGAGCCATAACCCCGTCACCAGGGCCGCGGCGGCCAGAACGACACAGACAGCGGCCAGCCTGTTTAAAACGGTGGTTCTGTTCATGCGCCTCTCCTCCGTCCTGCTCTGTATCTGGCCTGGGTTACGGCTGCGAGGCAATGAATTTCAAGCTGATGGGCAGGATATTCCCAACGCGGCCCGCCTTGATTGCCGGATGCTGTATGCCGTAATCGCTGAGCAACACGCTCATTTTCACCGAGATGGCCAGCGCGTCACCCGGAATTTTCATGCTTTTGGTCACATCGTTGGCCGGCGTCAACTTGACGCGGGCAACGGTGTTGACTGGTTTGGTGACGCCGTTCATGGTCAGGGTACCGCTGACCTTGTAATTGTCACCGCTCACCCAGGTGACCTGCGTCGTCTTGAAACGGATGATGGGATTGGCAGCGAAATTGAACCAGTCTTTGCTGACCATGTGGCCGTCGCGCGCGGGCACACCGGTCTTGATGGAGGCTCCGTCCACCGTCAGATCGGCGCTGCCCGTTTTGGCGACCGCGTCGAAAGTTACCGTGCCGCCGATCTTATTGGTAATGGCCGTGAAATTCTCGATATCGGTTTCGTTCTCGGCGGTCATCACGTTTACGTTGTCCAGGTCGGTCACGACGTATTTGACTGGGGCAGCAATGGCGCTGGCGAGCAGCAGGGCGGGCAGGATAAACAGGGAACGCATGGGATTCTCCTCGTGTGGGGTGGTGCAGGGCTAAGGCGGGTGGTGAGGGCTTGGGCTTGTTACGGGGCGGAACGCCGAAAGGTTCCGTTAAGCCGTCGGGGAATATCCCCGACGGCCTGGGATACAGCGTAATGTTGTGGGTGCTGCACAGCTGTATTCAATGGTCCTGATTACCGCTCAAGTACAGCTAAAGGGCATCGGCTTGGGCCTGTGTGATGATCCGAGCACCGTCCGGTACAGTGACGCTGCTGCGAAGCGTCACGTCAATGACCAGCGCGCCGCTGCCGAACAGCACGGAGTCGTCCCTGGCGGTCAGTGGGTGGGCAGACTCCAGAGGCGGCCGGACAGGGCGGTGGCGCCCTGTGAGGGGTCGTCCGCCACATACATCTGATCGGCCTCGGCCAGCATGGCCGTCGGGAAGGCGAAGGCGGTGCCGAGCGTCTCCTGGTTAACGAATTCTCCATTTCGGAAACTGAAGCGCAGCACGGCGTTGCCGTCGGCCACGTCCACGGTGCTGTTGCCGTCACTGTCGGTGAATGACGCCAAGGCCGTCGGGGCGGTGGTGCCCAGGCCGGAGGGATTGGCCTTGCACGGAGCAGCCTTGCTGCACGTCATGTCCATTACCGTCACGCCGCCGTTCTCGGCCAGGTACAGGCTGCCGTTCGCCATCGTCAGCGACGTGGCCCGCCGCCCATCGCTGGTCTGACCCACCACGTCGCCCACAAAGTTGGCCGACGGGTTGTCAATGGCGATCACATTGCCGTTCTTGAGGCTGGTCACGAACAGCCGCCGGCCATCCGGGGTCAGGGCCGTCGCGGTCGGGCGGTTGCCGTTCAGCACGTTGCTCCCCAGCGCTGTGCTGCCCACGGTGCTCAGCGTGCGGGAGGAGGGGTTGTAGCGCAGGCGCCAGACGCCCGTGCCCTTGGCCGAATTGTCCGGCACGTACACGGAATTGGTGACAGGGTCAAAGGCGGGCTGTCCTGGCGAAACCGCGCTGAGGTTGCAGGTGTTGATATTGAGCAGCCCGCCGTCCAAGCGGCACAGGCCGAAGAGGTGGTCGGCCACCCACAGGTCGTTCCCGATGCGCAGGACGCCGCCTGGGGAAGTCAGGTTCTTCACGACGGGGGTGGGCGTGCCGAAAGTCCCGCTCGGCGGGGGCGCCGTGACGCCACCGTCGGTCCAGTCTCCCGTGTTCACCGAAAGCTGGGACACGAATCCGGCCAGGGGTGTGCCCGCCCCGCTGGGGTCCTGGCCCACGTACACGTTGCCCACGTCCAGGCCCAGGCCGGTCACGCCCTGGAAGCCCGAGGCGGTCTCCGCCCCCAGGAACTCCCCGCCCTGGAAGGTGTAGCGCGAGACGCTGCCCGCATCGGCGACGTACAGCCGGTCGGTCCCAGTGTTCGGGTCAGAGAACGCGTTCACGGCGGTGGGGGCGGCGCTTCCCAATCCGGTGGGATTTGCCAGACAGACGGCACTCGCCACGCAGTCCACGCCGATCTGCGTGACGCCCCCTTTCTCGGCGACATACAGGGTGAGGCCTAAGATAGCTGCACCCAGCATTCCGCGCCCGTCGCTGCTCTGGCCCACCACTGAGCCGGTAAAGTTGCCCGCAGGATTGTCCAGCCGCACGATCTTGCCGTCCCGGCCGCTGACGATAAACAGCCGCCTGCCGTCGGCGGTCAGCGCGGCGGCAGTGGGCCGGGCGCTGCCCAGAACGTTGCCGCCCAGCAGGGGCGCGCTCTGGGTAAAGACCGTGCGGCTGGTGGGGTTGTATTTCAGGCGCCATACCCCCGAGCCCTTGGCGGACTTGTCGGGGACATACACGAGGCCCGTCGCAGGATCGTAGGCGGCCTGGCCGGGGGACCCGGCGCTCGTGTTGCAGGTGGCGGAGTTGATCCTCCCGCTGTCCACCCGGCAAAAGCCCAGCAGGTGGTCGGAGACCCACAGGTCATTGCCGAGCCGCAGGAATCCGGCGGGGGCGGTGAGCCCCGTCACGTTGTTTGTGGCCTGCGCGCTCAGGGGTACCCCGGGGGAAGACGGACCGGTCCCGCAGGCGGCGAGACCGGCGGTCAGAAGCAGCGCGAACAGGGGACGTGGACGCATAGTCGTTCCTCCTTGAGCATACGGTCGTCACCGGACGCCATGGACCATGGAGCAGGACCGGATGGCGGCCCGATCAGGGTGAATGAGGCCCATAGGCCTCATCCGCCAGCACCGTTGCCCTGCACCTTTAGGGTAGGAGGGTGAATGATCTCATGATACGGACCAAGGTCCATGGGTGAAGTGCTTTTGCCTGACCAAAGTCTGTAGCACTCCGCTGGGGAAAGGGTCACAATCAACCTTTGGAGCCCGGCAGCGCTCCAGACCGTGAGCGGGAGACAGAGGTCTGGCTCAGCGGCGCCCTTCGCGCTGGGCCAGCAGAGCAGCCTCGACGCGGTTGCGGACCTGGAGTTTTTGCAAGACATTGGTCATGTAGTGCTTGACCGTCTTCTCGGTGAGGTCGAGGTCCCGGGCGATCTCCTTGTTGCTGCGTCCCAGCGCCACGCGCTCAAGGATCTGCCGCTCGCGCGCCGTGAGCTGCTCCAGGGGACGGCTCCCCCCAGACACCTCCTGCGGCGAGGACAGTTCGAGCAGCATCGTTCCGGCCAGCGCCGGGGTGACAAAGACCTCGCCTGCCGCCACGCTCCGCACGATGGCCCGCAACTCCCGGCCTGTCACGCCCTTGACCACGTACCCGCGTGCCCCACCGCGCAGGGCGGCCAGCACGTCGGTCTCCTCCTCGCTGAAGGTCAGCATGACCACATGGACCGCCGGGCAGGTCTGGGTGAGGGTGGCGAGGGCGCTCAGCCCCCCGCCCGGCAGGCTCAAATCGAGCAGCAGCACGTTCGGGAGATGCTGCTGTCCCAGCCGCACTGCGTCCTCGGCGCTGCTGCCCTCGGCGACCACTTGAATGTCCGCCTCGCGGGTCAGCGTGGCCGCCACGCCCTCGCGGAACAGGGGATGGTCGTCGACGACGACGACCTGGATCACGTCACTCACCGTCGACCTCTGGCGCCAACGGCAGCCAAGCCACCACGCGGGTTCCGCCCGCCGCGCCGCCCTCCAGGTGGAAGCGGCCCCCCAGGCTCTCAGCGCGCTCCCGCATCCCGCCCAGGCCCAGGCCACTCCGGGCGTTCCTGTGGTCGCCAGGGCCCGGCCCGTCGTCGTTGACCTCCAGCGTCAGTTCCTCGCCATCTAGAGCCCGTTTTGGAATTTCACGCCTCTCTGGGCGAGCAAATACCATGAGGAATGGCCTCTCAGACGTATGGTTCTGAT
>NZ_BMOM01000065.1 GCF_014647075.1 Deinococcus aerophilus
CCAGAATCTGTGACTTCGACACTCCCAGATTCTCTCGGCTGGGAGCGCTTTGGCGTCGTTATGCAGGTGCAACTCCTGAGTTCAGGATTAGCCGGGAAACGGTCTACCAGTATCTAAAGACTAACGCTGGCGCAGCACGTACCGAAAATGCACCCATCAAGCTGAATTCGCCATCAATTTGCGAGCAAGCTAAAGAAACTTTATAGCCACAATTTTATAAATGCAGTTCACATTTTTCTTGAAAGATCACCCTTCAGTTTTATAGACTGAGCGGCCAAATCGATCTCGCAGATAGGAGGAATATGAAATTCCAACAACCGTCTGCCCTGGAGCCTTACCTCATGAGCCATGCGCTCGAGGCTTGCGTCACTGGTGTGGTCATCGCCGACGCGCGGCAGGGAGATTACCCTGTGGTGTACGTCAATCCAGCCTTCGAACAACTCAGCGGTTACCGGGCTGCTGAAATCATCGGCCGCAACTGCCGCTTTCTGCAAGGCGATGACCGTGACCAGGAGGCCCGGCAGGACCTCCGCGAAGCGATGGCCCATGGACGCACCATCACTACGGTTCTGCGCAACTACCGCAAGGACGGCTCCATGTTTTACAACGAGCTCGCGCTGAGCCCCATCCATGACGCCGCAGGGCTCCTGACGCATTATCTGGGCTTCCAGACCGATGTTACGGCACGTGAGGAAGCCCGTCAGGCTGAGGCCAAGGCTCGCGAGCAGATGGCCATCACCCTGAACCGGGTGACCGACGGCCTCATGTCCTTCGATCCGGACTGGAACTTCACGTACATCAACGAGGCGGCGGCTCGAATCTCGGGTCGCCGTCCCGAGGATTTCATCGGTCAAAATCTCCTCACCTCTTTTCCCGAATTCAAGTCGCTGGCCATTGCTCACTCTGTTGCAGATGCTGCAGCGACCGGGAGCACGCAGAGTGCTGTCAGCTACATGGCTCCATTCGGGCGCTGGATTGAACTCACGGCGTACCCGGGTCCCGATGGCATGTCACTGTTCACCCGCGACGTCACCGAGGCCAGACAAGCGCAGCGCGAACAGCAGATCAGCCAGGAAAGCTTTTCTGCCGTGTTCCAGGCCAGTCCCGTCGCCATCTTTGTCACCCGTCAGAAAGACAAGCACTTTATTGACGTGAACACCGAGTTCCTGCGTCAGAGCGGCTACACCCGTGAGGAGGTCCTCGGGCGATCCTCTCAGGACCTGGGGCTCTGGGCCGATCAGATGGACCGTGAAGTTGCCTGGAGCATGATAGACGGGCACCTGCCGGTTCACAGCCGCGAAGTCCTGTTCCTGAGCAAGACGGGGACCGAGATGCGCGGCGTCCTCTCAATCATTCCCATCGAATTGGCGGACGAGGCCTACGTGATTGGGTTCGTGCGGGACATCACCGAGGAAAAGCGGGCCCAGCAGCAACTTCAGGCCAGCGAGGCCCGCGCCCGCCACATCGCGGCGGAATTGCAGCACACCCTGGATCTGTCCCTGGACCTGATTGTTTCGGTTGATTCGGACCACCGTTTCAGCACGGTCAGCGCCGCTTCACGCCAGATTCTGGGCTATGAGCCTGAAGAGATGATCGGCCACCCCATTGTGGATTTCATTCATCCCGATGACCGCGCCTCGACCGCCAAGGAGGCACAACGCGTCCGTGATGGACACGTCACAACGACATACCAGAACCGGTACTGCCACAAGGACGGAAGCGTGGTCTGGCTGGAATGGTCAGCGGTGATGCTGCCTGCCAACGGGATGGTGTACGGCGTCGGACGCGACATCACCCAGCGCCGCATAGATGAGGAGGACCGGGCCTTCCTGGCGGCCATTGTTCAGGCCAGCCGCAATGTCATTATCGGCCTGTCGCTGGGCGGCATGATCCGCTTCTGGAATCCAGGGGCGCAGGCGCTCTACGGCTACACGGCTGATGAAGCGATCGGCCAGCCAGTCACATTCCTGGTGCCTGAGGAGTTCCATGCGCAGGAAGAGGCGTTCTTCGCTCGGGTCAGACAGGGCCAGCAGGTCCAGCCGTTTGAAGCCTGGCGCATCACGAAAGCTGGACAGAGAATTCTGGTGCTGGTCACTCTCGCACCCATCCTGAACGCTGCCGGTCAGGTGATCGGCGTCTCTAGGATCGCCCAGGACATCACGGCCCTGCGAACGGCCGAACAGGAGGTTCAGACTCTGAACAAGAGCCTTCAGCAACAACTGCGTCAGGTCAGTGGCCTGCGGGCTATTGACCAGTCCATTGCCGTCAGTGCAGAACTCAACGTGACCCTCGGTCTCATTCTCGACAACGTCAGGGACCAGTTGAACATGGACGTGGCCACCATCTTGCTGCTCGATCCACAGCGCAAAACACTCCGCTACACGGTGACCCGGGGCTTTTATACGGCCCAGCTGGAAGCGTCGGTCCTGAAACTGGGCGTGGGCCTGGCAGGACGCGTGGCCCGGACGCGCAAACCCCTCAGTGTGCCGGACCTTGCCACCGGAGAGATGCCGCCAGCCTGGCGGGCAACCTTCCAGGAGGAGGGACTGACGGCGTACTACGGTGTCCCGCTGATCAGCAAGGGGCAGGTGCTGGGCGTGCTCGAAGTGTTGTGTCACGAGTCCTGGCCGCTGTCATCCGAGTGGCTCGCCACATTTGAAACCCTGACCAGCCAGACGACCATTGCCATAGACAATGCCTGGCTGGTCGAGAAGCTGGAACAGAGCAACCTGGAACTGCGTCTGGCCTACGACGCCACCATCGAGGGCTGGGCCAGGGCACTGGACTTGCGTGACGAGGAAACGGAAGGACACTCGCGCCGGGTGACCGAGATGACCGTCGAGCTCTGTCAGATGCTGGGATTTACGCCCGCACAGCTGATTGATGTCCGCCGGGGCGCACTGCTGCACGATATGGGGAAGATGGGGATTCCCGACGCGGTGCTGCTCAAGCCGGGGAAACTCACCGACGAGGAGTGGGTCCTGATGAAAAAGCATCCGGAATATGCGGTGAATCTGCTTTCACCCATCGAATTCCTGCGTCCCGCACTTCAGATTCCGCAGTACCACCATGAAAAGTGGGACGGCAGTGGGTATCCGGCTGGGCTGACAGGAGAGGCCATTCCGCTGGCCGCCCGGGCATTCGCAGTGGTGGATGTTTATGACGCGCTGACCAGTGACCGCCCCTACCGAAAAGCCTGGACGCGGGAGCAGACCATCACCCATCTCCAGAACAGCTCAGGCACGCACTTCGATCCCGAGATCGTAGAGGTCTTCATTCGCATGATTGGGCAGCCGTAGTGCTGATTCGAACTGTCCCGACATCACGTATGGACGAAGATAAGGCCATCAGGCTGATGACCTAAACATTGCGGTCTTCCACCCCTGCTTCAACTCAGGTCTGAGGAACGGGGGCTACATAAGATCAGCTGATCAATGTCCACCGGGGAGCGCTGGTCCTGGGCTTCGTCATACCAGGCATACCCGCCGCCCGCGCGTTTCATGCGGTACATGGCAGCGTCCGCCTGATTCAGAAGCTGTTCGGGTTTCTGGGTGTGGTCCGGATAACTGCTCAGTCCGATACTGCAGCGCACGAAAATGTTCTGACCGCGCAGCATGAACGGCTCCTCGAAAGCTTGCTGAATCCGTTCCATCACATTCGCAGCGTCGTCTGCCGAACGGACATCGGTCAGCAGCAAGGTAAATTCGTCACCGCTCATGCGGGCCACCACGTCGCTGGTGGCCACCGAGTGTTTCAGACGCAGGGCGACCTGCTGTAGAAGGTCGTCGCCCGCCGCGTGCCCGAGCGTGTCGTTGACGAGCTTGAAGCGGTTGAGGTCCATCAGACCCACCACCACTTTTTCACCGGAATGGTCCGCACGGCGGCAGGCCTGGGCCATCAGCTGGCGGAAATGGGCACGGTTGGGAAGCCCCGTCAATGTGTCGTGGAGGGCCATCGTGCTGAGGTCCTGAACCGCGCGGCGCAGATTGAGTTCATCCATGGCCATCGCGGCGAACGATTCGAGCAGGGCTGCCTGCTCAGCGCTGAACTCACGCGGCCTTTGGTCGAGCACGCAAAATGTGCCCAATTTATGACCCTCTGCAGCTGGCGGCCTGACAGATTTTATGAGATTGGACGGAAAACGAGTTGCCAGCCGACCTCAAGGGTGGTTTGAGGAGGGGCG
>NZ_BMOM01000067.1 GCF_014647075.1 Deinococcus aerophilus
GCTCCGGATCTTCAGTAAAAACGCAGAATTCCTCGGCCAGCACGGATATTCACTGCGCTATGCAAGGTGCAACTCCTGAGTAGCAGGCTGCTCGACCGGAGAGGAGGCGTACTCGGTCGCCATGGTGCTGCATGAACTCACCGAGGAGCTGCGCGACGAGCGGGCCTTCAAGGTGCAGCTGTTCGCCACCGATATCGACCGCGAGGCGGTGGACCGCGCACGCTACGGCCTGTATTCCGCCGACATCAGCTACGTGGTTTCCCCCGACCGGCTCGAGCGCCACTTTCAGCCGCAACAGGGCGGCTATCAGGTGCGCCCGGAGATCCGCAACATGGTGGTGTTCGCCACGCACAACACCTTCGGCGACCCGCCGTTTACCCGGCTGGACCTGCTGTGCTGCCGCAACATGCTGATCTACCTGAATGCCGAGCTGCAGGCGCAGATCATGTCGGTGTTCCACTACGCCCTGCGGCCCGGCGGCCTGCTGTTTCTGGGAGCCAGCGAGACCGCCGGAACCGAGCGGGAACGCTTCACGCCCCTGAGCCCGCGCTGGAAGATTTACCGGCGCGGGGAGGGAGCCCCCGCACCGCTGACGCTGGAGCACCCGCTCAATGCCGGCGGAGCCCGACGCGCCGACCGCCCGGACGACCTGTTTCCGGGCCTGCCACCGTCCTCGCGTCCGGGCACGCTGAGCCAGCAGGCCCAGACAGCGCTGCTGGCCCATTACGTGCCCCCCTCGGTGGTGGTCAACGCCTCGGGCGACATCCTGATGGTCAACGGACCGACCGGTCAGTACCTGGAGCTGCCGCTGGGCCGCACCCTGACCAACGTGTTCGAGATGGGACGCGACGGCCTGCGTTACGAGCTGCCCGCCGCCGTTCGGCAGGCGCTCGAAGAGCAAAACGAGGTGGTACGGACCCACCTCGCGGTGGAGGGCAGTGAGCGCCCACGCCTGATCGACCTGATCGTGCGGCCCCTGCCCGGCCCCCAGACCCATCTGCTGATCGTGTTCCGGGAACGTCCGGTCACAGAGGGTGCTGGCCCGCTGCCCGAGAAGTCTGATCAGATCCGGCTGCTGGAGCGCGAGTTGCAGCGCAGCCGCGAGAACCTGCAGGCCAAGATCGAGGACATGGCGGTCTCCGTGGAGGAACTGAGGAGCACCAACGAGGAGCTGCAGACCAGCAACGAGGAACTGCAGAGCAGCAATGAAGAACTGACCACCTCCAAGGAGGAGCTGCAGTCCCTGAACGAGGAGCTGATCACCATCAACGCCGAGCACCAGCGCGTCATCTCCGAGCTGGGGCAGGCGAACAACGACATGAAGAACCTGCTCGACAGCGCCGGCATCGCCACGGTGTTCCTGGGCAATGACCTGACCATCAAGCGCTTTACCCCACGCATCACGCGGGTGATCAACCTGATGGCGGTGGACCTGGGCCGCCCGATCACCGACATCAGCGTCAACCTGCGCTACGAACACCTGACCCGCGACATCAAACGGGTGCTGGACACGCTGGAGACGCTGGAACTGCAGGTGCAGACCCACGACGGCCAGTGGTACCTGATGCGCATCAGCCCGTACCGCACCTCGGACAACTTCATTGACGGCGTGGTGGTGGCGTTTACCAACGTGGACGTGATCAAGGCCATGGAGCGGCAGCTGCGCGACTCGCTGACCTACGCCGACGGCGTGCTGAACAGCATGCAGGACCCGCTGCTCGTCCTCGACGCACAGGAGCGGGTGGTGGCGGCCAACCGCGCCCTGTACAGCCTGCTGCAGACCACCGCGCCGCAGTTGAAGGGAGAGGCCCTGCAGACTGTCGCCCACGGGGCCTTCGACCAGCTGGACCTGCTGACCCGCCTGCGCGACGTGATGAGCAGCGAGCGTCCCCTGAGCAGCTACGTGATCGACCTGACGCTGCCGCAGCTGGGCACCCGCAAGATGAAGGTCGAGGCCGACCCGATCTTCAGCGAGGACGGCCACAGCGTCCTGCTGCTGTTCAAGATGGAGGACGTGACCGCGCTGCTGCGCCGGGCCGTTCAGGAGGGCGAGGACCTGCGGGGCTAGGCCAGGGAGGCGCGGAGCCGCTCAGCGCCGGGGCGAAACGTTCCTGGGCAACGCCAGCCAGAAACAGCTGCCCGGACCCTCATTGCCCTCGGCCCAGACCCGCCCGCCATGCCGCAAAACGGCGCGGCGCACGCTCGCCAGGCTGGTGCCCAGGCCAGAGAATTCCCGCTCGCTGTGCAGACGCTGAAAGATACCGAACAGCCGGTCCTGCTGACGTGGATTGAAGCCCACACCGTTGTCGCGCACGCCGATGTGGTACTCGCTTTCGTTTTCGCGGACCACGATATGAATCTCTGTCTGGGAGCGCCCGGCACTGAACTTCAGGGCGTTGTCGAGCAGGGCCGTGAAGATCTGTTTTAGGGTGCGCGGATCTCCCGTAACGGTGGGCAGGTGGTCCTGCTGCCACGTCACCGTCCCTCCATCCAGTCGGGGACGCAACTCCTTGCGGACGTCGCTGAGCACCCGTTCCAGGTCCACGGACAGCATCTCGGGGCGCTGGCGTCCGGTCTGGAAGTAGTCGGCCAGGGCGGACACCATGCCCTCCATGCGCTCCACGCTGCCGAGCATCGCGTCGTAGTAGTGCTGCGCCTGCCCGTCGCGGACCGGACCCTTGCGCCGCAGCAGCTCCGCAAAGCTGGTGAACTGCCGCAGCGGCGTCTGGAGGTTGTGGGTCACGGTCTGCACGAAGGTTTCCAGCTCCTCGTTCAACTCGCGAATCTGGGCGGTGCGGGCCTGAATGCGCTCCTCAAGGGTGTTGTTCAGGTTTGCCAGAGCGGCCTGGGCCGCCTTCAACTCCGTTATGTCGGTGACGGCCGCCCGCAGATAGGGCTGCTCGCCCTCGCTGGAGGCACGCACGTCCAGCTGCACGTCCAGCTTTTCACCCTCCGACTGCACCACACCCAGCTCCAGCCGGCACGGCTGCCCGCCCGCAAAGGCCCGGCGCAGCAGCTGCACAAACGGCACGACGTCCTCCTCCACGAACGCCGTGAAGCGGTGCCGGATCAGCTGGCCCCGCGTGCTGCCCAGCAGCTGGCACCCGGCCCGGTTGACCTCCAGAATCCGGCCGTCCTCGCTGAGGGTGAAATACCCGATGGGCGCAAGATCGTACAGGTCCTAGAGCCCGTTTTGGAATTTCACGCCTCTCTGGGCGAGCAAATACCATGAGGAATGGCCTCTCAGACGTATGGTTCTGAT
>NZ_BMOM01000068.1 GCF_014647075.1 Deinococcus aerophilus
GCTTTCCCATACGTTCCCTCCAGTGTGCCCTACCCTCTCAACGGGTTGGGGATTTTCTGTCGGGATTTCTGGAGCACTACCGCGGTATCTGTCCCCCCCGGCCTCAAGACAAGACGAAAGGGAATGATCAAACAGCCTCAGTCGTGATTCTCCACCCCTTCGGTGATCGCCTGTAGTGAGAGGACTGCAAATGCCCCCTTCTCTTTAGGCCTGAAGAGGCGAATACTTCCGTGCGTCATGCCGCAGCCCAAGAAATCCCCCCACCCCCTCCAGGCCCGGCTCTCCAGGTGGCTGCTCCACGAGGCACCTCAACAACGCCCAGAAGGCTTCTACGAGGAGAACAAGGAGGCCAGCACCCACCAGCACAAGGAGTCCTGGTGGAAAGTGATGTGCTTGACGGGCGTGGACTACTTCTCCACCCTGGGGTATCAGCCGGGCATCGCGGCGCTGGCAGCAGGCATCGTCGCTCCCATCGCCACGCTGGTGCTGGTGATCGTCACCCTGTTCGGGGCGCTGCCGATGTACCGCCGCGTGGCCGCAGAAAGCCCGCACGGCGACGGCTCGATCAGCATGCTCGAACGGTTGCTGTCGTACTGGCCCAGCAAACTGCTGGTCCTGATCCTGATTGGCTTCGTCGCCACCGGGTTCATCATCACCATCACCCTCTCAGCGGCCGATGCCACGGCACACCTCGTCGAAAACCCGCTGCTGAATGAAGTATTGAGTGGCAAACAGGTGGGCGTGACGCTGATCTTGCTGCTGCTGCTTGCCGCAGTGTTTCTGAGGGGATTTAAGGAAGCCATCGGGATCGCCGTGGTCCTGGTCAGTGCCTACCTGGCCCTCAGTTTGGCTGTGCTGATCAAAGGGTTTGGGCTGATTGCCGCTCAACCAGAACTGCTGACCAACTGGCAGGCGGCGCTGAGCGACGGCTTTCGTTCCCCCCTGGCCCTGATTGGGGCGGCCCTGCTGGTCTTCCCGAAACTGGCGCTGGGCCTGTCTGGCTTTGAGACGGGCGTGCTGGTGATGCCGCTGGTCAAAGGCGATGCGTCCGACACCGAGGAAGCCCCCAGGGGGCGGATTCGCAATGGGCAGAAACTGCTGACCACGGCCGCGCTGATCATGAGTGTCATGCTGGTGGGTTCTTCCCTCGTGACCACCCTGCTGATTCCCCGACACGAGTTCTGGGCGCACACCACCATGACGAGCGAAGTCCGGTCCGATGATTTGAAACGCGGCGTGGCCGTCGTGAATGTGCCTCTCGACTCCCAGACAAAACCACGGGAGATCTATGCCTTTCGCCTGCCGCCAGATCGAACCGGGTCGTACACCTTCAACGCCGATACGGTCGGTGGCCCGATTGATCTCTCCGTACAAGTGACCCCGGCCGGCCCCACCACCCGGGTTCAAGTGGACACCCCCTCAGGCAAAGCCAATGGGCGCGCCCTGGCATACGTGGCCCATCAGCGGCTGGGGGAAGGCTTCGGCACGGCCTATGACGTTTCGACCATCCTGATTCTGTGGTTCGCGGGGGCGTCCGCCATGGCAGGTCTGCTCAACATCATGCCGCGTTTCCTGCCCAGATACGGCATGGCCCCGGAATGGACCCGCGCCCATCGCCCACTGGTGCTGCTGTATACCGTGATCGCCGTGCTGGTGACCGTGGCGTTTAGAGCCAATGTGGACAACCAAGCGGCCGCATACGCCACGGGCGTCCTGGCCATGATGACCAGCGCTGCTGTGGCCGTCACGCTCATCGCCATCCGGCGTCGCCGCCGAACAGAGGCGGCCGCTTTCGGTCTGATCAGCCTGATCTTCATTTACACCAGCGCGGTGACCATCCTGAGTGACCCCAAGGGGCTCTACATTGCGCTGGTGTTTATTGCGGCTGTGCTGGTCACGGGCGTCAGTTCACGCATCTCCCGGTCGTTCGAGTTGCGGGTCAGCAATGTGGTCCTGGACGATTCAGCCAAGGCACTGCTGAAACAGTTTCCATTGCGGCCCCTGCGATTGGTCTCCCACCACCCAGGCCGCATGAACCTGGAGGAGTACAGCAAACAGGAGATGCGGGTGCGGCAGATGGTTCATCTGCCTGGCGATGAGCCCTTCATTTTCCTGGAAGTCGATGTGGAGGACGCCAGTGAGTTCACCGATGTGGTGGAGGTCTCAGGCCTCATGGTTGGCCCGTACGCCATCTTGAAAGCCCGTGGCTCCAGCATTCCCAACACCATCGCCGCCCTGATGTTGCACCTGCGCGGCACAGGCGCGCCGCCGCAGGTGTACATGCGCTGGACCGAGGAAGACCCCGTCCACCTCTTGCTGGATTTCATTGTGGGCGGGCGTGGGGACGTGCCGCCCGTCACCCGGGAGATTCTGCGCCGCGCTGAACCAGACCGGGACCGCCGTCCGATCGTGCATGTCGGCGGCTGACGGGGCAATAGGGACCAAACTCGGCCTCTGCCGAGTGCGACCGGCCGACTGATGCTCCACTGCACGGATCCATGCCGATGTCCAATGGTCTGAGGCTTTGGGCCTCGGCGTCGGAGCGGGGAGGCCAGCGACTGTCCTGCCCAGAGACGGTTCAAACGCGCCACACTGGAACCATGAACCCAGCCAGCCGCTTGCTCACCAATCTCCCGACTGATGCCACGACGGCCGAGCGCTTGAGCGCTCTCAGGCAGAATATTTTCGCTGCGCTGGAGGACGGCACGTTGACGGTGGCTGAGCTTGAGGCGCTGCGGGAGGCACGCGTGGCACTGGGCGTCAGCGCAGCCCAGGCACGAACGTTACGGGCAGAGATTTACCACGCGGCGCTGCTGCGGGTGCAGCAGGATGACCAGCTCACATCACGGGAACTGGAGACATTGAATCAGATTCTGCTTTTCTTCAATACCCTCAAGGATGAGAGCTGAGGTCAGCGGGCCCGCCCGATTGGGCCTCCCAGCGGTTCAGGGGGGGTGTGCCCTTGGGGGGCTGGAGCCGCCGGAGTGATCGGCCCGTCCCCGAGTTGTACAACTTCGCGCTGCTGCGCCCCGTCGCCGCCAGCGTCTTTCCGTCGGGGGTGTAGCGGTAGTGCTCCAAGAATCCCGTCAAGCGGCGAAGAGAGACCTCGCCGACGCGACCAGTTTATCCCAGGGATAGGCGTAGCCC
>NZ_BMOM01000069.1 GCF_014647075.1 Deinococcus aerophilus
TCCCACCTGCCGAGTTCGCCGCCCGCTACACTGCCGCCCAGATGTGACTTGCCCCGCGGTCCGCTTGATTGGGTTCACTCCAATCTGACCCGGCTGGGCAACCACCGTGCTTTCCAGGAATCGTTTCAAATTGCGTGCCAAGCTGCAGCGGTCAGCGAAAGCCCACTCACCCTGGCGCGCATTGATGTTGATGAATTCAAGAACATCAATGACCTGTACGGCCACCTGTACGGCGATCAGATATTGAGTCGGCTGGGACAGCATCTCCAGCAGCAATTCCCCGGCGCGGCTTTCCGGATCGGAGGCGACGAATTCGCCGTGCTGCTGAACAGTCCCCCGAGCGGGGCGGTGGCCTCGCTTCATCAGCTGTGTCAACGGGTCAAGCATGCCGAACCCCTGACCCTGAGTGTGGGCACCAGTTCCATCGCTGCCCACACTCAGGATCCCACGGATCTGCATGCGCAGGCCGACGCGGCGCTGTACGAAGCCAAGCGTCAGGGAAGAGACCGCGTGGTGCACTACAGCGAGGTCGTCAACCACACGCCGGTCACGCCTCAGGAACGCAACAAGGCTGTGCGCGGCATTCTGGAGCAGCAACAGGTCGACGTTGCTTTTCAGGTGATCTGGGACATCCGGCGCGACCGGCCTTTCGCCTACGAGGCGCTGGCCCGGTTTCCGGAGGCGTCTGAGCCTCTGGGTCCGCAAGAGGTGTTTGATATCGCCGCCACTCTGGGCCGCGTGCCGGAACTGGACCGTCTGTGCTGGACCCGGGCACTCAGTCGCGCTGCTTCCCTGCCGGCCGATACCCTGCTCTTCATTAATTTCTCTCCATTGACGCTTGAGCGCGACGAATTGCTGGCTCCAGCTCTGCTGACGGCCGTGGAAGCTGCAGGGCTGAGGGCTGGGCAGGTGGTCCTGGAAATCACGGAACAAGGCGTCGGGCACCTCACGCCGCTGCTGCGGCAGATGAACCACCTGCGTGAGGCAGGCTTTCAGCTGGCGCTGGACGACACAGGCGCAGGCAATTCGGGACTGGGAATTTTACGCCAGCTGCACATCGACTTCATCAAACTGGACCGCACCCTGGGCTCCAGGGCCCCGGACGACCGCGCCGCGAACGCTGCGATGGCTGCCATGTTGGCCTACAGCGGACATATGGGAAGTCGTGTGGTGGTTGAAGGCATTGAGACGCCGACCATGCTCCGTCATGCCATCAGTCTGGGGGCCGATCTCGCTCAGGGGTTCTTGCTGGGTCGTCCCGCCACGGACTTTGACGTCCCGCAGTGAACCGGGCGCTGCAGCAGACCGGCAGCGCCAGAACGCAAACGCCAGACCACACCAATCTCCTCCCTGGACAACTGCATCAGCGGGGTTCTGGCACCTCAAGCCCGGAGGGCTGCTGAGCTGTGACTGACCGCAAGCCCTACCATCACCGCTTTTCCCTCAGCATCATCGGTTCCACTCTATGGTTCTAACACCGCTTCCCCCTCGGCCACCGGGATGTCGAAGTATTGCTGCTGGAACGAGATATTTGTGTCACCTGTGAATTCATATGGACGTGGTGCATCACGTTCAGATCACCAGAGTCAAAGCAGCGTGCGATCCGATGTCGGGCGTCTTGCGAAGTTGGGGTTGGAAGGCCCAACGGACTTGCGGTGGAGCGCAGATTTGGCCTGGATCAGCGCCATGAGTACCTCTGCAGGACGTCGAAGGGCGTCCAGACGGCAATGTGGACAAGTGCTGAGGACTCCAGCTGCAACTGTATAAAGGAAGTTGTAAGCCTTCTGTAAGTGAGAGAAAAATAATACTGATGCAGGTTGCATGAGTGGTTCATTCTAAATTCCGTCGTACCTGATTCAGCTGGAGTCGGCAGAAATTTTGCTTGTAAAAAGCTTTTCAAGCAATAGTTCTGTTTTTATTGACTTAAATCGCGAATCCAACGTGTCCACAACCAATGTCAAAACGTTACAGGCGCCCTTTCCCTCCAGGTCGGCGCTCAGGAGATTTCATGAAAAAGATTGTTGTTGCCGCCCTGTCCGCTGCTCTGATGTCGACCGCCTTTGCGGGAACGGCCAGCACCTCTGTCACCA
>NZ_BMOM01000070.1 GCF_014647075.1 Deinococcus aerophilus
GATGGCCGCGCGCTGACGCTGTACGGCTTGGCGCCCATCGTGGTCACGTCCGAGATTCCCAGCCCCAGCCCGGAGCCGGTCGACGCCCGCCCAGTGATGCGCTGGCACCCCCTGCGCGGCGAGTGGGTCATGTACGCCACGCACCGCATGGGCCGCACCTTCCTGCCTCCACCCGAATACAATCCCCTCGCGCCGACTTCGGACCCGGCGCACCCGACCGAGTTGCCACGCGGCACCTACGACCTCGCGGTCTTCGAGAACCGCTTTCCCAGCCTGACCCTGAACGCCCCCGATCCCCAGGGTGGCCCCGCCGGCACCCGGGCGGGCGTGGGGGCGTGCGAGGTCGTGGTCTTCAGCCAGGACGCGACGGGGCGGCTGGCCGACCTGAGCGACGCTCAGATGCAGCTGTTGCTGGACGTCTGGGCCGACCGGACCACGCGGCTGGCCGCCACGGGAAAGATCAAGAGCGTGCTGGCCTTCGAGAACCGCGGCGTGGAGGTGGGCGTGACGCTGCACCATCCCCACGGCCAGATCTATGCCTACGACCACGTCCCGCCCGTGGCGGGACGCATGCTGACCCACGCCCAGGTCCATCACGAACAGACCGGGCGGGCGTGGCTGGCCGACTTCGTGACTGATGAGCGGGCAGCGGGTGAGCGCATCGTGCGCGACGAGGGTGAGGCACTGAGTGTAGTGCCACCGTTCGCGCGCTACACCTACGAGACGTGGATTCTTCCGGCACGGCCCGTTTCGCTGCTGTCTGAATTGACTGTGGAGGAACGCGCTGCCTTCGCCCGCGTCCTGAAAGACGCCCTGCTGCGCCTGGACGCGCTGTTTGGTGTGCGGATGCCGTACCTGCTGACGGTGCATCAAGCGCCGCTTGATGCAGCCCACCCCGAGTTTCCATTGCACATCGAGCTGTACCCGTACCTGCGGGCACCGGGCCGCATGAAGTATCTGGCGGGCACCGAACAGGGCGCGGGCGAGTTCGCCAACGACAAACTGCCGGAAATGGCGGCGGCAGAACTGCGCGGCCTGCAACTGGAGGAGGTGAGGCTTGAACACCTTTGAGAGCGTCTTCGGTCATCTACCGGCCGTGAGCGCCTCGGCACCGGGGCGGGTGAACCTGCTGGGCGAACACACCGATTACCAGGGCGGATTCGTGCTGCCCACCGCCATTCCGCAGCGGACGACGGTGGCCGTCGGTCCCAACAACACGGGTGAACACGTGCTGTACAGCGCCAACCTGGACCGGACGCTGCGCGTGCCGGTGGGTGAGGTGGGCACGGACTTCGCCCCCTACCTCACCGGCTGCCTGAACCTGAGCGGCGTGACCGAGGGACTGAACATTCACGTCTTCAGCACCGTGCCCAGCGGCGGGCTGAGCAGCAGCGCGGCGCTGGAAGTGGCCACCCTACGGGCGCTGCGTGAGCTGTACGGGCTGGCGCTGGACGACGTGGAACTGGCCCTGAGGGGCGTGCAGGTGGAACACCAGTTCGTGGGCGTTCAGTGCGGCGTGATGGACCAGCTCGCGAGCAGTCTGGCCGACACCCGGACCATGTTGCTGATCGACACCCGCAGTCTGGAACGCCGCACCGTGCCGTTTCCGGCGGGGGCCGAGGTGCTGGTCATCGACTCCGGGGTACCGCGCCGTCTGGCCGAGAGTGGGTACAACGAACGCCGCGCCCAGGTCGAGGAAGCCTCACGGCTGCTGGGCGTCAAGGAACTGCGCGACGTGAGCGACATCAGCGTCGTGGAAGCGCTGCCTTCACCGCTGAAAGAACGTGCCCGGCATGTGGTGTCTGAAAATGCCCGCGTGCTCGCCGCGCTGGACGCACCGGCCCCCAGGTTCGGCCAACTCATGAACGCCGCCCACGCCAGTCTGCGCGACGACTATGCCGTGTCACATCCACGGGTGGACGAGCTGGTGGCCCTGTTGCACCTTCATCCCGACGTGTATGGCGCCCGCATGACCGGTGCAGGCTTCGGCGGCGCGGTGGTCGCGCTGGTACGCGAGGGGACCGCCGCGGCGGTGGGCGCAGCCGTGCTGGGCAATTATGGCGCCCTGGGAACGGTGGTCGT
>NZ_BMOM01000072.1 GCF_014647075.1 Deinococcus aerophilus
GAGGTGATGGGAACCAGGGTCACAGAGCTGTGCCGCGCTGGAGGGTGCACGGACCCTGGACCGGCGGGCCGGGCGGGCGGTGATGACGGGGGTGGGGGTGGAGTTCAAGGGGGGGTCCTCCGGGAACAGCATGACAATGCGAGTTGTTGTCAAAACTGACCTGCAGGCAGGGTTGAAATCACCCACACCGGCCGGAACCTCCAACAGGGAGAAGCCCTGCAGTTGTGTCCCCGGTTCGTCCGGGTCCAGTCCAGAAGTAGAGAGCGAAATGGCAAGGGCCACGGCCGAGCTGCCGCGATGCGGGGTGACCTGAGACTGGGAACCAAAACCTGCGCTAATGAATCAGCGCTGCTTGCGACGCCAAGTTCGACGTGATCCAATTCGGCGAAACGTGCATAGACCTAAGTGAGCCTTCCAATGTGCTCAAGGAGCACGCATGATCCCAGATCCACCCAATTTCACTTCGCCCTTCCCCCGTGAGACGCCATCCACAGTGCCGAACGATACCCTGGCCTGGAAAATCGACGCACTGGAACTTCGTGTGGTCAGTTGGTGGGCACGCCACGGCATCGTGCTGCTGCGGCTGACACTGGGGTTGGTGTTCTTCTGGTTCGGTATCCAGAAGTTTTTCCCAGGGCTCAGCGAAGCCCAGGATCTCGCCACCAGCACCATCTCGGTGCTGACCTTCGGCCACCTTCCAGCGCAGATCAGCCTACCCTTGCTGGCTACCTGGGAGTGCCTGATTGGGCTGGGGTTGCTCTCGGGGCGCTTTCTACGCGTGGCGCTACTGCTGCTCTTCGCGCAGATGGCGGGCACCTTTTTGCCGCTGGTTTTTTTTCCAGCTGAAACATTCAAGGTTGTGCCCTGGGTGCCCACGCTGGAGGGGCAATACATCATCAAGAATCTGGTGCTGATCTCTGCTGCCCTGGTGGTAGGGGCCACGTCGCGCGGGGGCCGCCTGATTCACAGCGCTGAGGCGGCTGATGCGGCGGAAAAGACACAGAATCTCCACGCCCGTTTCCGCCGCCGTTTTCACCAGAACCCCGAGAAATAGAGGGGAGCTCCCCCACTTGGCCCGACGCAGCTGGCACAGCCGCACGTCGCTGGCGCTCTGAATTTGGAGCCTGAGGACCTCGGCACCTGACACCTTATGGTCAGTGGTGTAGACGAAGTACGCACAGCAGAAGGGGCAGTATCTGCGTCTCCAATGCTCTTTAGTACTGCCCCCAGAGTCTCGGGAAGTGGCCCAACACAGTCCTCATACGAGCTTAGTCCGAGGGGGTGCCAGTACTACGGCTGATTGGCGTGCTTACCACAGGTCTCTTCAGCGTAGGCCTTGATGACTTCGCCAGAATTCAGCCCAAGAGATTTGACGGACTTCCCGAATCCCATGCCCGTTTCGTCCTTAACTAGAGCCCGTTTTGGATATGAAAAGACTGTCTCAGACAGTCTTTTCATATTGTGACCAGCCGGCGGAGCAGGAGACGGGTCATGGCCAAGTAGCACCAC
>NZ_BMOM01000073.1 GCF_014647075.1 Deinococcus aerophilus
GGTAGTGCTCCAGAAATCCCGACAGAAAATCCCCAACCCGTTGAGAGGGTAGGGCACACTGGAGGGAACGTATGGGAAAGCAACGGAAAACGTGGCCACCCGAACTCAAAGAGCAGATCGTGCTGGCCGTCCTGCGCGGTGAGCAGTCGGTGGCGGAACTGGCCCGTCAGCATGGCGCCGCCGAAAGTCTGATCCACAAGTGGCGGACGCAGTTCCTGGAGGCGGGCCGTGCCCGCCTCGTCGGTGACCATGTCGATCACGGCGTCAAAGCCCTCGAGCAGGAAAACGAGCGGCTGAAAAGTCTGCTGGGTGAGAAGGAGTTGTCCCTCTATATTGCAAAAAAAGCCCGGGGTCTTTGAGCGTTCAGCAGGCCCTCGCGCTGTATGCCGAGGTGCTCCAAGACCAACCCCATGTCAGCCTGTCCAGCTTTGCCAGGGACATCGACCTGCCGTACTGGAAGCTCCGTGACGCCCGGCGTCACGGAGAGCAAGAAAAAGCGCGTCAAGCGCGACAGACAGCACATCGTGATCAGGTCCGTGACGTCGCGCTGGCAAATCCAACCTACGGATATCGGCGTATTCAGCGTCAACTGGCGGGGCAGTACGGCCAGGCTGCGCCTGGCCGCCATGAGGTCAGACAGTTACTCCGGGAACTGGACTTGATTCCGGCCCAGCCGAGGAAAACACGGCGCCCGTCTGTGCCCATCCTGACGCCTCTCCTGTGGCCCGAGGGGCGCCGGGTTCAGATTGACGCCACCCGGTTCAGTCTCGCGGATGGTGTGGCCTGGGTGTATGTCGTGCTGGACGTTCAAAGTCGTGCCGTCCTGCACCTGGAAGTGGTTCGCAATCTCTCGGCCTGCAGCGCGGTCACCGCGCTGCAGGCCGGACTTCAGCTGCTCCATTGCCACGGGCATCAGGAAGAGGTCGTGGTGATGTCGGATGGAGGGTCAGATTTCACGTCGCAGGCGTTCCGGCAGGCCTGTGAGGAGGTGGGGAGCTGGATCAGGACGAAGGTGTCGCAGCGCGGTGGAATGGGAATTCTGGAACGGGTCAACCGAAATCTAAAATACGAATGGATCTTCCGGCAGGAGGTGCGGTCCATCACCGAACTTCGCGTCCAGTGCGTCCAATTCCAGCACTGGTACAACACCGAGAGGCTGCACTCGGCCCTGGGCTACGCCTATCCCTGGGATAAACTGGTCGCGTCGGCGAGGTCTCTCTTCGCCGCTTGACGGGATTCTTGGAGCACTACC
>NZ_BMOM01000074.1 GCF_014647075.1 Deinococcus aerophilus
TGACCTGACCCCTGTTTCTCGGTCCACTCCGATTGCGACAAGATGGGCAATCCGGAGGCGCGATGAAAGGAAAACGATATACCGAGCAGCAGATTCTAAGCATTCTCGAACAGGTTGATGCGGGCCAATCCCTGGCCGAGATGACACGACTTCATGGCATCGCGGTCAGCACCATCCACCGCTGGAAGGCGAAGTATGGCGGAATGACGAAGGACGAAACCAAACGGTTTCGTCTGCTGGAAGAAGAAAATCGCCGCCTCAAGAAACTGGTGGCCGATCTCTCTCTGGACAACCAGGTGCTGAAAGAGGTGGTGGCAAAAAAGTGGTAGACCCCAGCGCGACGCCACAGTCCCAGACGCCGTTGAAGCGGGAAATGGTGGGATTCGTGCGGCTGCGCTTCGGGGTCACCGAGCGGCGGGCGTGTCGCCAGTTGGGTTTCTGGCGGTCAACTCAAAGGCACCACAGCCCTGGAGAGGGAAAAGATCAGGTCTTGAAAGCACGGCTGCGTCTGCTCGCCCTGGAACGGCCTCGCTTTGGGTATCGGCGGCTCCATGTCCTGTTGAGACGCGAAGGGCTGACGGTCAACCACAAACGGGTGTACCGGATCTACCGCGCGGAAGGGCTGGCCGTTCGTCGGAAGACCCGCAAAAAACTGGTGGTGGGTGAGCGAGGCAACAAACCGCCAGTGTCCGCGCCGAATCAACGCTGGAGCATGGATTTCATGGCAGATCAACTGGCGTCAGGTCAACGGTTTCGCGTGCTGAATGTAGTCGACGACTTCACGCGGGAGTGCCTGATCATGCATGTCGGAACCTCGATCACGGGCGCAGATGTGGCCCGACTGCTCTCCGCAGTGCTGGCCCTGCGCGCAGGGCCAGCCATGATCGTGACGGACAATGGCCCGGAATTCGTCAGTAAGGCACTGGATCAGTGGAGCCATGAGCGCGGAATCGTCCAGCACTTCAACCGTCCGGGAAAGCCCGTGGAGAACGCCTACATCGAGAGCTTCAATGGCCGTGTCCGGGACGAGTGCCTGAATCTCCACTGGTTTCAGACACTGCCCCAGGCTCGCCTGATCGTGGCTGCCTGGCAGCAGGATTACAACCAGATTCGTCCGCACAGCTCCCTGGACAACCATTCACCCCAGACGTTCGCCCGCCTGATACAGGCGGGCTGAGCTACGATTCAAGTGCAATTGGACTGGACCGACCGAGGGGGGAACCTCA
>NZ_BMOM01000075.1 GCF_014647075.1 Deinococcus aerophilus
TTACTCCAGGACCTTGGTAACGACGCCGGCGCCGACGGTGCGGCCACCTTCGCGGATGGCGAAGCGCAGGCCTTCTTCCATGGCGATGGGCTTGATCAGTTCCACCACGAAGGTGATGTTGTCTCCGGGCATCACCATCTCCACGCCTTCGGGCAGTTCCACCACGCCGGTCACGTCCGTCGTCCGGAAGTAGAACTGCGGGCGGTAGCCGCCGAAGAACGCCGAGTGACGTCCGCCTTCGTCCTTGCTCAGCACGTACGTGCTCGCTTCGAACTTGGTGTGCGGCTTGATGCTGCCCGGCTTGCTCAGCACCTGGCCACGTTCCACGTCGTCACGCGCCACGCCACGCAGCAGCACGCCCACGTTGTCACCCGCCATGCCCGAGTCCAGCAGCTTGCGGTGCATTTCGACCCCGGTCACGGTGGTCTTCTTGGTGTCGCGCAGACCCACGATTTCCACTTCGTCCTGGATCTTCACGATGCCACGCTCGATGCGGCCCGTTGCCACGGTGCCGCGGCCGGTGATGGTGAACACGTCTTCGACGGGCATCAGGAACGCCTTGTCGGTGTCACGCTCGGGGGTGGGGATGTAGCTGTCGATCGCGTCGAGCAGTTCCCAGATGTTGTCGACCCACTTGTCTTCGCCGCGGGCGGTCTTGGGGTTTTTCAGCAGCGCTTCGAGGGCCTGCAGCGCGCTGCCCTTGACCACGGGCAGGTCGTCGCCGGGGAACTCGTACTTGGACAGCAGCTCGCGCACTTCCATCTCGACGAGCTCCAGGAGTTCTTCATCGTCGACCATGTCGACCTTGTTCATGAAGACGACCATGTAGGGAATGCCGACCTGACGGCCGAGCAGGATGTGCTCGCGGGTCTGGGGCATGGGGCCGTCAGCGCTGCTGACGACCAGGATGGCGCCGTCCATCTGGGCCGCACCGGTGATCATGTTCTTGACGTAGTCGGCGTGGCCGGGGCAGTCAACGTGCGAGTAGTGACGGGTCGCGGTCTGGTACTCGACGTGGCTGGTGTTGATGGTGATGCCACGGGCCTTTTCTTCGGGGGCCTTATCGATCTGGTTGTAGTCCATCGTTTCGATGGTGGGGTCCATGGCCGCGGCCGTGAAGGTGATGGCGGCGGTCAGGGTGGTCTTGCCGTGGTCGACGTGGCCGATGGTGCCCACGTTCACGTGCGGCTTCGTGCGCTCAAACGTTCCTTTTGCCATG
>NZ_BMOM01000076.1 GCF_014647075.1 Deinococcus aerophilus
CTCCATTAATGCTCCACCCCCAGCCCCCCTCCCACAAGGGGGGCTTTCTCTATGCCTGCCCCTGCCCTGCGGGGACCGGCCACCGCCCCTTCACGGCGGCCCCAACACACAGGCCTCAACACACGGGGCGCAGCCTGAAAAAGCTGCGCCTGCGTGGGGTTCCTGTGGTGCTGCTGCTGGTGCCGAGAGCGGGACTTGAGCCCGCCAAGTGCGCGTGGTCAAGGTGTCCTGAAAGGCCCGGGTGTAGGCCTCCCAGTGTTCCCGCTCGGCCAGAGCCGGCTGTGGACCATGGGCTCGCCAAGATTCATATCACCGCGAATAGGGGTTGACCTGAACGGCAAAAAATGCGAAAGGGACGGTGCGTATGTGCCGTCCCGACTTGACTCTGCTGCCGCTTCCCACCGCTGTCACGTTTCTAAGCCACTGGATCGCCCCATATATCCCGGCGAAATTGCTTCACCAACACGAAAAAATCTCCGATGCAGATTTGCTGGCCGTCGCTCTTCTCCAAAAGCTTCACAAGATGCCCTACTTCAGCCGTTGGTGGCGATTTCTCAAGCTCAACCACTTCCCGCATTTTCCGTCTGAACCTCAGGCCCGCATTCGGCTGGCTCGATTGACGTTGGTGGTCGAGCAACTGGCAACCGAAGTCCAGGAACTGGACTTCGTCGCTGTCGACTCCGAGCCCCTGCCCGTCTCGACCTTTAAGCGCGCTCCACGGTGCAAGTTTCGTGGGGCACGCCACGGATTCAGTACGGCTGGGCCGGTCTACGGCTTCAAACTCCATGCCTGGAGCGCTCTGAATGGCAAAATCGTGCGGTACGCGATTCGTCCTGCCAATGAGCACGATTTCAGTGTGCTCTGCGAGATGAACAGAAATTGGCCCGCGTATGGCGGGCCAAAACAGATCGGGGATAAGGGGTATCAGTCGGGGACTTGTCTGACGCCGCCGAAAGTTAATGCGAAACGGATTGATCCGCGTTGGAAACCGGAGTACGGAGCAGCCAGGAAGTGTGTGGAGTCCGCATTCTCCGTGCTGGCGGGGGCTGGACTACGCTGGGGTCAGGTCAAGACGTACCTGAGCCTTCGACTGAAGACCAATTGCGTAGTTGGGTTGTGAGTTGAGTTGGGGAGGCGCTGCCTCCCCAACTCACTGTTCTGGTGATTTAAGCG
>NZ_BMOM01000077.1 GCF_014647075.1 Deinococcus aerophilus
GGTGGGTCAGGCGGTGTTGCGGGCGGGTGGGGTGTCGTAGCGGGCGAGGGTTTCGCGCAGTTCGGCGAGCCACGCCTCGCGGACGTGGGGGGGCGAGAGGACCTCGGCGCGCGGCCCCCAGCCGAGCAGGAACGGCAGAAGTTCACGGGGCAGGCCGCTGCGGTCCACGCCGGCACGGAACTCCATTTCCACATATCCGTCCCGGCGGATCAGGGTGGCGTTCGGAAATCCACCCTCGAGCACGCGATATGCGGCTTCCGGGGCGAAGCGGACGGTGACGGTCAGGGGATGATCACTGCCGATGACGCCCCAGGCGTCGCTGAGAAATTGCTGTGGGTCGAAATCGGGGTCGGGTTCATAGGTGTCCTGGTGCAGGCTCAGATTAACCATCCGGGAGAGCTTGAAGGTACGAACTTGACCACGGCGGCGGCGTTCGAGGCCGATGACGTATGGGGCGAGGTTGTCGCGGCTGATCTCGATGAAGAACACGCACAGTTCGTTGCCGGTCTCCAGCTGGCCGTTGGGGCGGCGGTAGTCGAAGTTCAGGACCCGCCCGTCCATCCAGGCGGTGGCCACCATTTCCATCTGGCGTTCGGCGAAGGGTGTGGCGCCAGTGTCGCGGACACTGGCGTTGAGGGTGTGGCGGATGCGTTCGGGGAGGGCCATGGAGATGCTGTGCAGGGCGTGGCGGTAGTGGCTGTTCAGGGCGGGGGAGTGGTGGTGCGCGAGGCGGATGGCAGCGTATGCAGCGAGGGCCTCGGCGGGGCGCAGGAGGGTGCCGCTTCTGGGGATGGAATAGGTCTGCCCGGCGTGCTCGACGACGTCGTGTCCCATGCGCCGGAGGGCGTCGATGTCACGTTGGATGCTGCGTTGACCGACGGCGAAGCGGCGGGCGAGGTCGGCGGTGGTGCAGCGCCGGGCCTGCAGTTCGCTCAGCAGGGCGCTGAGGCGTTTGGCCTTGTCCCAGGTTTTGGCCTGCCGGGGGTTCGGAGTGCGGAGTTCGGGGCTGGTGGTCGGTGTGGGATCGCCCATGGAGTGCACGGTACGCAACGGCCGTCTCAGATTTGTCGCGTTTTCTGCTGGTCAAGCCTCGCAGTCAAATCATCTGAGTCTCTCTGCATCAAGTACTGTTCCTGTTCGGTGGCCCAGGGGAGACTGATGCCAC
>NZ_BMOM01000078.1 GCF_014647075.1 Deinococcus aerophilus
CTCAGGAGTTGCACCTTGCATAGCGCAGTGAATATCCGTGCTGGCCGAGGAATTCTGCGTTTTTACTGAAGATCCGGAGCAGCCGGTTCAAGTACACCTGTGGCAGTACCGTCACTAGAGCCAGCACGGCACACGCTTCCAGGGTCATGCCGGTTTTCCGGTGCAGGATCGCCAGCGTCCACGCGAGGAACACCAGCAGGACCCAACGGTCCAGTCCCACAGCAGTTCGCAGTGCGAACTGCGCCAGGCCAAACTGGTGTTTGCCCTCTTTGAAAAACGATTCCTCGTTCCACCGCTCCTTGCCCTCAGCGACCACCTCGTCGCCCACGATCAGCTCTGACGAGACCGCATGAAATGTCCGGTCTCCCCGGTCGACACGACCCAGCACCAGGGTGTCATGGGGCCAGTTCTTCAACTCGACGTACCCGCCATGCGGACAGTCGGCCACCGTGACGCCCCCAGGATGCATGGTCTGTCGGGTTGACCGGACGCCCACGACGAACTCGAACCCCAGGTGCCGAACCTCATCCAGGAAGACAGCGGATTCGAATCCGCTGTCGGCCAGCACACGGACGCGGAATCGCCGCCGGATGGCGTCCGGCACCGTGCGCAGCAGCTCTCGGGCCAGGGTCACCGGCGTCGCCGTTCCTTTGCCCTTGTACACCCGGTAGCCCACCGGGAACTTCACCGCGCCAAACTGGGCAAAGAGAACGACAAGGTGGATGCCGTGGACTTTGTTGTAGACGCGCACGAAGGGCAGTACGCTGCCCTTCTTTTCGATGCTGGTCAGGTCGACGCTCAGCCGTAGGAGGGGACGATGTTTTCGTCTGGCGGCCAGGTGCAGTGCATCCCACTGGGCACGGTGCAGGATCGTCCAGCCCTGGGCCGTATCCCAGGGGTATTCGTTCAGGAGACGACTCAGCGCACTCTTACTGACCAGTTCAGCTCGGTGGAGTGCGGTTTTTGTCGCGGTGTCCAGGAACATGAACAGCGCAGCCTGCAGGCTGCGCTGTTGGTAGGACGTGGTGGGGATGGCCAGGAACTCGTCTGCCAGAATGCGGACGCGCTCCCCCAGAATCTGTGACTTCGACACTCCCAGATTCTCTCGGCTGGGAGCGCTTTGGCGTCGTTATGCAGGTGCAACTCCTGAG
>NZ_BMOM01000079.1 GCF_014647075.1 Deinococcus aerophilus
CACCGCCCGCCCGGCCCGCCGGTCCAGGGTCCGTGCACCCTCCAGCGCGGCACAGCTCTGTGACCCTGGTTCCCATCACCTCGGCCCTGGCCCTGAGCGACCTGACCGATCAGGCGCTGCGCGTCCGGGCGGTGCAGGCGGCGGCCACCTACGACACCGACACGCTGTGTCAGGTGCTGCTCGCGTACATGCGCTCGGGATCCCGGCAGGGCGCGCGCACCAGCCCCCGCACCTTGACCGCCTATGGAGTGGCCGCGCGCGATTACGTTCCGTGGGCCCAGAACCATGGAATTTCATTGCTGCGGCCCGGCCACCGTGACGGCGGCCGCTACCTCGCGCACCTGCAGGAGCGTCCCAGCGCGGGACGGGGCCGACGCGGCACGCTGGCTCCCGCCACCATCGCGCAGTACGTCGCCGGCGCACGCGCCCTGCACCGCGCGCTGACCTGGGCCGGGGCCACGGACGCCAGCCCCTTTCTGACCACCAGCGCGCCGGCCGACCGGACTCCCGCCATCGAGCGGCGCCCGCCCTACCGTGATGAGCTTGAACAGCTGCTCGCGGCGTGTGAGCCCCGGCTCGCGGCACTGCTGCTGCTGTGCGCGCACGGTGGCCTGCGCGCCGGCGAGGCGCTGGCGGTGCGCACCCACGACCTTGAGGGCGCGCGGCTGGTCGTGCACGGCAAGGGGGGCAAACTGCGCCGGGTCCCGCTCAGCCGCCGGACCCGCGAAGCGCTGGTCGGGCTGGCGCCCGTGGACCCGGACGGCCGGCTGTTTGACTGGACCTACGCCCAGGCCGCGTACCGCATGCGTCAGGCGAGCCGGGCGGCCGGGCTGCCCGGGTACTGGCGGGGATTCCATGCGGCGCGCAAACACGGGGGCACGCGGCTGTACGCGAAGGTCCGCGATTTCACGCGCGTGAGTCTGTTCCTGGGTCACGCCAGCGTCGACACCACGCGCCGGTACGTCGCGGTCGATCCGGACGACGTGGCCGCCGAGGTCGAGGATTTTTAACGCCTGCGGGATGGAGGTCTGTCCGGCGGCAGCCCGAACGCAGCCAGCCGCTCCAGTCCGAGCACCTCAGACACAGTCGGG
>NZ_BMOM01000080.1 GCF_014647075.1 Deinococcus aerophilus
GGCGACGTTGGTAATGGTATTGCCACCGTTGTTAAGACCTGCGCCTGTTAAGCTGACGTTTTTGGTGGGGTCGGTATTGGTGATGGTAACCCCTGTGTTGTCCACTTTGGTGTTGCCTGCCGTTACGCTGCCATCACTGCCTAGGTTGATGTCTTTGGCAAGTTTGACCGCGATGCTGCCATCGGCGTTGGCGATGGTTTGGATGTTGTTTTCAGTGGAGGTGGTTGCGCCGCCTTTTAGGGTGAGTATGTCAGTAGGTTTGCGTTTGATGACGGTGGTGCTGTTGTCAGCGGTGTATTGCTGTTCGGTGTTTTGGATGGCGTTGTAAACGTCGCCCCCGTTGACTGCGTTTTTATTGCCTTGAGTGATGTAGTTGGTGCTGCCGCCATTGGCAAGGCTGTTTGAGTTGGTTAGGGTGGCGCTGTTGAAGCTGACGTCATCGGCTGTGGCAACGGTTAGGTTGTTGCCGCTGCGGGTGATTTTGATGTTGTTGCCGTCAAGTAGTTGTACGGTGTCGCCAGGTTTGACTTTGCTAGCACTGTCGCCATTGGCTTGAAGGTTCCAGCCTGAGTTGTTGATGGCGTTGGCAACATCGCCTGCGGTGGCTAAGGCGTTTGGTAAGGCTGGGGCTGCAATACTGCCACTGCTCGTATTGCTCAGTGCACTGGTGACAGCGCTTAGGTTGCCACTGCTGTCAACTTTGATGGTGCTGCCATCTGTTTTTGCGGCGACGGTGTAGGTTTTTGAGCCGTCAGGGTTTTTTGTGGTATTGACGCTGACCCCTTGGGTGCCGTCAACTTTGGTGGTCGCGGCAACTTGGGCGGTTTGGAGTTGGCTGACGTTGACTGCGTCATTTGCGTTCACCCCTGCGGCGACGTTGGTAATGGTATTGCCACCGTTGTTAAGACCTGCGCCTGTTAAGCTGACGTTTTTGGTGGGGTCGGTATTGGTG
>NZ_BMOM01000081.1 GCF_014647075.1 Deinococcus aerophilus
GCCCCTCCTCAAACCACCCTTGAGGTCGGCTGGCAACTCGTTTTCCGTCCAATCTCATAAAATCTGTCAGGCCGCCAGGGTGTGAAAGACAGAGGTTGTCACTATTTATTTTGAGAAAGGCGCCTTCTGTCTATTTATGGCATAAATATGAAAAAGCCCGTCACTTAAGACGAGCAGAGCTGATGATAAATTGAAAAAACTACTTAAGATCGCTCATGAGCTTCTTGCCTGCATTATCGAAAGCCTCATAAGTAGTATCGAGGATGTTGTTATTTTTGAACATGCTTGCTATCTGGCTAGCTTTGCCAGAGCCCTCATAAACCACGCTGCCCTTCACGGAGTCCCAAATTACCATCGAGAAGGATGCGTTAAATGATCTAGATGTGTAAATGCCAGCGCCTGTAATAAGCGTACTTGCACTTTGCAGATATGGAAGAATGGCATACCTCGTGTTAGTTTTTGCAAGCAGTTTAACAAGCGTATCAGATTTTAGAATTCCAGTGGTATCGAATGTGTTTGCCGTGCTTGTAAATCCGTCCATTAGATTTTCCGATTCAAGGGCCGAAAGTGTTTCTTCGTAGCCCACTATCTTTGTCTGTGGAAAGTACTTCTGAACACTGTCTCCCGTTCTTTTGGCTAATTCGCGTCGAAGCTCGGGCACATTGGCATCTTTCACAGAGGTGCTCAAGAGCAATGGTAAGACAGTGATACCGCCGGAAGTGACAGTAGCCTTTGTAAGAGTGGAATCAACGTAGGTCTTTACGGTGGTCGCAGGGGCGCACGCAGCCAAGAAGACAACAGGGGCAAAGAGAACAACTTTTTTCATGAAATTCCTCCTGCACTCATATAGCACTCAGGAGGAGGGGCGTCACCTGACGGCCTGACACAAAGTATGAGAAAGCGTCCCCGGTAGGGGACACTTTCTGTTTGTGACAACCGAAAATGCCACCG
>NZ_BMOM01000082.1 GCF_014647075.1 Deinococcus aerophilus
GCAGCGCTCGCCATGATGTTGTAGCTGTACTGGCTGCCGTTCAAAGAATCTGAACCGATGAAGTTCGGTTCAATGTCGCTCTCCAGCATCACCTTCAACGCGCTGGGGCCGTTCATCAGATCAACCGTGCCGTCGGTGTTCCACTGGGTGTCGTCCCAGTAACCCAGGAACGGCGTGGTGTCCAGGTTGCAACGCACACTGACGGCGCCGAATCCCTTTGCGGGAGCCAGATCGGCGGCGCGGTACTCTGTGATCACGATATCGGCGACGCCGGTAATTTCGCACGCGTCGTTCACAGTGGCATTGACTGCCACCTGGGCAGGGGCAGGGCTGACGGCCGTGGCAACGCTCAGCAGGGCGGCGGCCAGCAGGGGGGATACGAATTTCAGGCGCATACGGCTCCTTGGGTGGGGTCAAAGGGTAGAGACAGGAACGCGGAAACAGGGTCCGGCAGAACTTTTAAAAGAGATTGCCAGACCCTGAACTCCGGGCAGCTTAGAAGTTGACTTCGATGTCGACGATGTACGTGTAGTCGTCGGCGGTGGGCGCGCCCCACTGGCCGGCAGGAGCGAGGGCGCTCAGGGTGTACTCGTACTTGTCGGCCCCAAGGTAGGAACCCATACCCATTCCGGGGTTCGCCACGAAGGACAGGGTGTACTCCGCATTCAGAACTGCATCCTTGGACATGCTCTTGAGCATGATGGGTCCCATGTCGGGGGTGATGGTGCCCATCCTGGTCCCCGCGTTGCAGTACAGAACAGCCGACCCGGCCATGGCGTCGCTGGTGCCGTTGATGGCGTCGTAGGTGAAGCTGGCGGCCTGGGTGGCATTGCTGTCGAAGGTGCAGGAGGACAGCACATTGGCGTTGATGGTGACAGAGGTGCTGGCCGTTCCCGCAAAGGCGGTCGACATCAGAGCAGCGGACAGGGCGGCAACAACAATCTTTTTCAT
>NZ_BMOM01000083.1 GCF_014647075.1 Deinococcus aerophilus
GTGAACTGCATGGGGTCAGCCGCTCGTGGTTCTACAAACAACAAGGCCGGCAGGAGGTGGACGTCGACCAGGCGCTGGTGAGCGACATCGAGGCGGTGGTCGAGGAATTCAGCGGTTACGGATATCGGCGCGTCACCCACGAGCTGGCCCGGCGAGGCCGTCCGGCCAACCACAAACGGGTGCTGCGGGTCATGCGGGAACGTCGGTTGCTCTGCCGACCGAAACGGCGCTATCGAGCCACCACTGACTCCAATCACAGTGAGAAGCGTTTTCCCAATCTGCTGCGCGAAATCGTCCCGGTGCGGCCGGATCAGGTCTGGCAAGCCGACCTGACCTACGTGCGTGTTCAGCGGGGCTTCGTGTACCTCGCTTGCGTGCTGGACAGCTTTACCCGTGAGATCGTGGGCTGTTCCATGTCGAAGTTCCTGGATGCGGATTTGCCGCTGGCAGCACTGAACAACGCGCTCGCAGCGCGTTGTCCTGCCCCAGGCTTACTGCACCATTCGGACCAGGGGGTGCAATACGCCAGCCGGGTTTACGTGGACCGCTTGCGGTCCGCGGGCATCACGCCGAGCATGTCCAGGACCGGGAATCCCTACGACAATGCCAAGATGGAGAGCTTCTACAAGACCCTGAAGACCGAGGAGGTCGATCTGCAAGAGTACGTGGATTTGGACGACGCCCGACGGCACATTGAGTTCTTTATTGCTGACCTGTACAACCGCCGCCGACTGCACTCCAGTCTGGGGTACATCCCACCTGCCGAGTTCGCCGCCCGCTACACTGCCGCCCAGATGTGACTTGCCCCGCGGTCCGCTTGATTGGGTTCACTCCA
>NZ_BMOM01000084.1 GCF_014647075.1 Deinococcus aerophilus
CGTTGCCCAGCCATCTGGAGGGCAGCCAGCGGCAGCGTGGCTGGCATCTGAGCGTCCATGGCATAGCCCACCACCGCGCGTGAATGCAGATCGAGGGTCACCGCCAGGTACAGCCAGCCTACTTTCGTCGGAACGAACGTGAGATCGGAAGCCCAGACCTCGTTAGGCTGCTGGACGTTGAACTGACGGTCCAGGAGATTCGGGCAGACCGGACAGAGATGGGCATTGTCTGTCGTGCGCACCCAGCGCCGTTTGCCTCTGGCCCGCAGACCCCCAGCACGCATCAAGCGGGAGGGCGCGCTTCCTGGAGACCTGCACACCTTCCGCGCGCAGCTCGGCATGAATGCGCGGGGCTCCGTAGCGCCCTTTGCGGCGCTGGTGGATGTCCTGGATGCGCTGCTGGAGCAGCGCATCCCATTGCTTTTGATTAGAGACGGGCCTTCTTCGCCAGCTGTGGTAGCCGCTCACCGAGACCTCCAATATGCGATACATCACGTCCAGGCGGTATTGCGGACGGTGATCGGAGATGAAGCGGAACCTCAGCGTGTGGTTTCTTTGGCAAAGAAGGCGGCGGCTTTTTTTAGAATCTCCCGCTCCTGGCGCAGGATTTCGTTCTCTTTGCGGAGCCGTCGGATCTCTTGTTGTTCCGGAGTCAGATGCTGCTTTCCCTGGCCAGGGAAAGCAGCATCGCCCTGTTCCTGTTCGGCCGTCAGCCATTTGCGGAGCAATGAGGCACCCTCGCCCAGTTCGCGAGCAGTGTGGGAGAGGTTGCCGCCCGTTCGGGCGAGC
>NZ_BMOM01000085.1 GCF_014647075.1 Deinococcus aerophilus
GGTAGTGGACTTCCGAGCATGACGGGTGTTCAATGAAGCATGAACGGTTTGAAGTGTCCGCAGTGCGGAGGCGTCTATATCGTCAAAAACGGCCACGCACACACAGGCAAGCAGCGTTACCTCTGCCGGGTTTGCACGTTCCAATTCACCTTGAACCATGCTCGGCCTCCAATTTCTGCTGAACAGGTGCAACTGGTGGATCGTTTGCTCTCCGAGCGCATCTCCCACCGCGGCATTTGCCGGGTGGTAGGGGTCAGCCGGACCTGGTTTCGTCATCACCTGCAATCGCTGGTTCAGAGCGTGCCACACCGCATTGATCCACAGGAGGTGGTGTCCTCAAAACGGTGAGCATTCCAGCACCAGCGCCGCTGGTGCTGGAATGCGATGAATTATGCACATTTGTGATGCGGCACACCCATCAGCTCTGGATCTGGCTCGCCATGGACCGACACACGCGCAAAATCGTGAGTTGCTTTATGGGACGGCGGGATGCAATCAGCGCATTTGGATTGTGGGAGGGCCTGCCCACCCCCTACCTCGATGCGGTCTGTCACACAGACCGCCTGGGGGCCTACAAAGGTGTCGTTTTTGGCGCGCTGCACCGCATCGGTGGCACCCAACATATGGAGCGATTCAATGCCACGCTCAGAGTGCGCCTGGCGCATCTGGTTCGAAAAACGCTGTCTTTCAGCCGCAAGCAAGCCAATCTGGAGCTGCTGATCTGGCTCTTTCTCCACCGCTACAACGCGTCATTACCTTGAACCCTCTACCC
>NZ_BMOM01000086.1 GCF_014647075.1 Deinococcus aerophilus
CCACTGCTCATCGGTCAACTCGTAACGCCGAACCACACGTCATTTTTACACTGCCTCCAGGGTTTGCGGACACACCCTAGGCCCTGTCCAGTGACCGGGTCGAGCAGCACGGCGTACGTATGATCTGCAAACGGCATGACCTCGCTCACCGTCGCAGCAGGCCGCCACTGCGCTGCGAAGATGTCCAGCCGACGGCGCAATTCGGCGTCGGGCAGGGGGCGCGCCGCAGCGGGCAGTGGGCCGGCCATGTGGCCCGACATACCACCCGTGCTGCCCCAGCCTGAACGCAGCGCAGAGGGCATCAGCAGGATCAGCCCCAGCAGGCCCACCCCCACCAGTAGAGCCCCCAGCCACAGCAGCCTGCCGCCACTTGCCCTAGGCATCCAGGTCACGCTGGAGTTGCTCGTATTGTTCCTTGGTCAGTTCGCCGCGTGCGTACCGTTCCCGTGCAATGCCCAGGGCTCGGTCGTGCGGAGGCTGGTTGCTTGTACGGGTCTGATGGCTCAGGGCACGGACCAGGAGCACCACTCCGAGAATCAGAAGACCCAGGAACAGCGCCATCCCGATCCAACCGAACACCCCAGCGCCCATGCCGTAGCCGTATCCATAATCCATCATGGTGATCGCCCCCCTGTGGGCAAGCCGTTGAGTACAGGCCCCTGACGGCCTGACACAAAGTATGAGAAAGCGTCCCCGGTAGGGGACACTTTCTGTTTGTGACAACCGAAAATGCCACC
>NZ_BMOM01000087.1 GCF_014647075.1 Deinococcus aerophilus
GTATATCGTTTTCCTTTCATCGCGCCTCCGGATTGCCCATCTTGTCGCAATCGGAGTGGACCGAGAAACAGGGGTCAGGTCATCATGAATGCGGTAAATTCGGAAAACTGCTCCTCGAGACCGTACAGGCTGACCTGATTTTGCTTCCAGGCGCATACGCAAGTGTTGAAGGTGTTGGTCGTGCGGGCGACGGTTTCCAAGTCATCGCGGCGTGCGGCGCCGCTCACCTGGACGTATAGAGGTATTGCTGCGCAGCAAAGAGGGTCCTCCGAGCGGAACTGCACCGCCCTTGACCGGGTCCTGCGCGCCGGCAACAAGGGAATCATTGTCCTGAGTGTAGGTGAGTGGAATGCTCTCAGCTAAGGGCTCGGTGCGGGCTTTCTGATGGCTTTCGTCGACGGCCTTGACCTAGCTGAGGAGAATGCCCCTTGAACGTTTCATCTCCCGTCACCGCAGGAGCGTCCACGCGGCCCGGCTGCCCGCGAGGATGGTCAACAGTGGCCACACGAAACCGCGCTGGACGTTTGCGACGACGCTCAACTCGGACCGAGTGGCGTCATGGGTATGACGGTGAATTTATCCTTGGATGTCCCTGCCCCGCCCACATTCGACCCCACCAAGTGCTAGGGTGTGTCCGCAAACCTTCAGAGCCACTCCATCAGGCAGGCAATCGTGACCATGGCCTCGAAATGACAGGCGCGTTT
>NZ_BMOM01000088.1 GCF_014647075.1 Deinococcus aerophilus
GACGCGTCCCGACTCTACCAAGCCATCTTCGGCCACATCCAGTGTGGGTTGTGGAACGACGTCCGCAACGCCCACACGCTGGCCTGGATGGCGACGGGCCTTTTGCTGTCCCAGTGCAGTTCCATTCCTGCGTGGCTCCCCTACATCCATTCTCGTGCCACGTTCGCTCAAAGCAGCGAACGTCGAGTTCGTCGGTGGCTGGAGAATCCAGCCATCGACTGTGGCGGCATTTACGGCCCATTGGTCACCCGTGCCCTGCGGGATTGGGGCGGTCAGACTCTCATCCTGGCGCTGGATACCAGCCTGCTGTTCGAGAAATTCTGCCTGATCCGTGTCTCCGTCCTCTTCCGAGGACGAGCGGTGCCGCTCGTCTCCCGTGTCCTTGAGCACTCCAGCGCGCAGGTCAGCACTGATCACCTGCTACCCGTCTTGGCCGAGGTCAAAGGACTGCTGGATTTCGTGGGCATCCAGCAGGTCCGCCTGCTGGCGGACCGCGGCTTCTGCGACACGGACCTGATGGGCTGGCTCGGGGTCTGCGGATGGCACTACCGCATCCGGATCAAGTCCAGCCTGATCCTGGCGGCCCCCGATGGCCAGCGGCTCTGCAAGGTGCGTGACGTGCAGCTCTTGCCCAGAGAAACACGCTTTTTCCACAACATCACCCTCACCCAAAAGCATTTCGGTCCCGTTCATATCGCTCT
>NZ_BMOM01000089.1 GCF_014647075.1 Deinococcus aerophilus
TGAAGACCAATTGCGTAGTTGGGTTGTGAGTTGAGTTGGGGAGGCGCTGCCTCCCCAACTCACTGTTCTGGTGATTTAAGCGAACTGCGGCGAGCGGTTCAGCGTCCGGAGGTTGACCAGGCCCGCCACACAGCCCCAGAACAGGCCATGTCGCCGGGTGTCATTCCGATAGAACTCCCGGCACACACGGAACTTCTTTATCTTGCAGACCACATTCTCTACGGTGATCCGCACCTTGGCGATCTGATGGTTGAGCGCCCGATCTTCTGGACCGAGCGTTCCGCCTTTGGGACGCATGCGGGGAACGATCACCTCGTGCCCGGGGCACAGCTTGTCCAGGCCCGTATACCCCCGGTCTCCCCAGATACGACTTCCCCGAGGTAGGCGACCGAGCAACCTCGACTGTTTGAGGACCTTCATGTCATGGGTGCGCCCACCCGCGGGTGCACTGAGGTGGACGACCAACCCGTCCAGCGTCACTGCCACCTGCGTCTTGAGGGTGTGCGTGCCCTTCTTGGCACTGAAGTACTTCTTCTGATCCTTGGGCCGCCCGACGGCTTTCTTCCCGGGACCGCTGCCCTTGTTCTTCTTTGGTTGCCCTCGGGGCTGCTCAGTCCCGTCGACGATGAGGTCGGCAATCTCC
>NZ_BMOM01000090.1 GCF_014647075.1 Deinococcus aerophilus
TGCCCTGGACCCTCACGTCCGAGTTCACTTTCGACTCGGCGCACGTCATCACCGGCTACGACGGTCCGTGTGGACGCCTGCACGGCCACACCTACCGGGTGCGCATGCAGCTGACCTCCGAGAAACTGCGTCCCAGCGCCCATGTGGGGCGGCACATCATGGTCGCGGACTTCAGGACCCTGAAATGGGCCAAGAAGGACGTGGAGCAGGGCGGACTTGACCACGCCTACCTCAACGACCTTCCAGAACTGGGCGACGACACCACCGCCGAGGTCATCGCCGCCTACATTCACCGGGGGACCCTGCAGCGCGTCCGCGCGGACCTTCCGGCCGGAGACGACGGAGCCGATCTCAAACTGCGGGTGACCCTGTGGGAAACCCCGGACAGCAGTTGCGAGTACTGGGAATGAAGTACCCGGTCTACGAGCGCTTCTACACCTGGCAGGGCGAGGGGGTGCATCTGGGCCGCGCAGCGTACTTCATCCGCCTGTACGGCTGTCCACAGTCGTGCCCGTGGTGTGACAGCGCCGGAACGTGGCACAAGGATTTCCGGCCCGAGGGGGTAACCCTGATGGAGGCGACCGAACTGGCCGAAGTGGTGGACCGCGAGAGTCCTGAC
>NZ_BMOM01000091.1 GCF_014647075.1 Deinococcus aerophilus
GAAACGTGCGGTGGTGCTGCTGTCCGGCGGACTGGATTCCAGCACGGTGCTGGGCCTGGCCACCCGTGACGGGTACGCCTGCACCGCCCTGTCTTTCCGCTATGGGCAGCGGCACACCATCGAACTGGAACGGGCGGCGCAGATTGCCCGGCATTTTGGGGCCGCACACCGCATCATCGACATCAACATCGGCTCGTTCGGCGGCAGCGCCCTGACAGACGAGGCGATGACCGTTCCCACCGACGGCACCGAGGGCGGTGTGATTCCGCCCACCTACGTGCCGGGACGCAATACGGTGTTCATCGCCGTGGGCCTGAGTCTCGCAGAGGCCATTGACGCCGAGCGAATCTATCTGGGAATCAATGCGGTGGATTACAGCGGCTATCCGGACTGCCGCCCGGAATACCTCGCGGCGTTCCAGACGCTGGCCGATCTGGCCACGAAAGCGGGCCTGGAAGGTCGTGGAGCGGTCCTGAGTGCGCCCCTGGCCCTGATGACCAAGACGGACATCGTGAAGGCGGCGCTGGACCTGGGCGTTCCGGTGGACCTGACCTGGAGCTGCTACCAGGGCGGCACGGAGCCGTGCGGCGTGTGCGATTCATGCCGCATCCGCGACCG
>NZ_BMOM01000092.1 GCF_014647075.1 Deinococcus aerophilus
TAGAGCCCGTTTTGGAATTTCACGCCTCTCTGGGCGAGCAAATACCATGAGGAATGGCCTCTCAGACGTATGGTTCTGATCTCACCGACGACGAGTGGGCGTTGCTGAGCGAGATGTGGCCCCCACGTTCAGGGCGAGGTGCACCACCCAAGTGGTCGACACGCGAGATCGTCAATGCTGTGTTGTACGTGCTGCGTGGCGGTATCGCCTGGAGAGCGCTGCCACACGAGTTCCCGCCGTGGGAGACCGTGTACTACCACTTCCGTCAACTCAGGCTGGCTGGGGTCTGGGAGCGGATCAACACGGCTTTGCGTCGGATCTATCGTGTGCGGATCGGGCGAATGCCCGATCCGCACGCTGCGATCATTGACAGTCAGTCCGCAAAAACGACGGAGAGTGGCGGGCCACGCGGCTTCGACGGCAACAAAAAGGTCAATGGCCGCAAGCGGCACATCCTGGTCGACACCCTGGGCCTGTTGCTCAAAGTGGTCGTACACCCGGCGAACCTGCACGATCGGGTCGGTGGTCGCCTCTTGGTCCAAGCCGTCAAGGGGGAATTGCCCACCCTGGAGAAAATCTGGGCTGACCAGGGGTACGCGGGACAGTTC
>NZ_BMOM01000093.1 GCF_014647075.1 Deinococcus aerophilus
AAACGCGCCTGTCATTTCGAGGCCATGGTCACGATTGCCTGCCTGATGGAGTGGCTCTGAAGGTTTGCGGACACACCCTAGCGGCTGACAATCTTGCAACAGGATTAAATGTGATTGCTGACTGCGTGAATCCGGTGACAGAAACTCGCTTGGCATGGTCAACCATTGCTGTTCAAGCAGGCGTTCAACTGCTGAATGTCGAGGTCATTTGCTCGGATCTTGCCGAACACGAGCGGCGCGTCACAGCCCGATTTCAAGACGGATCTGCACACAACGGACCCTGGTCTCCACCAATTTGGGAACAAGTGGAAGAAGGGAGAGCTGGCTATCAACTCTGGACCCAGGATCGTCTGGTATGCGATACAGCCTCCCGCATCCCAGACGACGCTGCTGACGAGTTGTGGACCTCCATCCAACAGATACGAACCTCAGAATAATGTGTGAAGGAATCGAGCTGCCCAAATACTGGCGCTCTCCCCGATCTCCCCTCAAATTTGAGGGCGACCACCTGACGGCCTGACACAAAGTATGAGAAAGCGTCCCCGGTAGGGGACACTTTCTGTTTGTGACAACCGAAAATGCCACC
>NZ_BMOM01000094.1 GCF_014647075.1 Deinococcus aerophilus
GCGTGGGGGAGCAGCTGGGCGGCGAGGGCGTGACCGACCTCGTGGTAGGCCGTGACCTTGCGGTCGGCTTCGCGCACCACCAGACTGCGCCGTTCCGGGCCCATCAGCACCCGGTCGCGCGCTTCATCCACATCCCGCGCCGTGATGCGTTTGCGTCCTTCCCGCGCCGCCAGCAGCGCCGCCTCGTTGAGCAGGTTCTCCAGATCCGCGCCCACCATGCCCGCCGTGCGCCGCGCCACCACGCTCAGGTCCACGCTGACGTCCAGCGGCTTCTTGCGCGCGTGGATGCGCAGGATGTGTTCCCGCCCCCGCACGTCGGGGGCGTCCACCACCACCTGACGGTCGAACCGTCCTGGACGCAGCAGCGCGGCGTCCAGGACGTCGGGGCGGTTGGTGGCGGCCAGGATGATGACCTCCTGGCCGCTGCCGAAGCCGTCCATCTCGACGAGCAGCTGGTTGAGGGTCTGTTCGCGTTCGTCGTTGCCGCCCTGCATCGAGACGCCGCGCTTGCGGCCGACGGCGTCGATCTCGTCGATGAAGACGATGCACGGCGCACTCTTGCGGGCCTGTTCGAACAGGTC
>NZ_BMOM01000095.1 GCF_014647075.1 Deinococcus aerophilus
CCCACACTGGATGTGGCCGAAGATGGCTTGGTAGAGTCGGGACGCGTCCCCGGTGGCATTTTCGGTTGTCACAAACAGAAAGCGTCCCCGGTAGGGGACACTTTCTCATACTTTGTGTCAGGCCGTCAGGAGTCTCTACTCAGGCTCTTTTGGCATCTTCTCTCTTGTTCTTTTTCTTCAATCGACGAAAAATTATCTGGATTACGAGATTTCAATCAAGAAGCTCAGCATGGCAAACAGGGCTGCTGTGCATCAGCAGGGAGATCAGCAGGAAACGTATGCCATCCATGCTGTTGCCATAAAAACCCCCGACGGCTATGAAATCACGTTCAGGGTTCCTGAGCACCCTCTGGGCCAGAATCCGCATGGAGACGCTGGACGCTGAATTTCAGCACAGAATCTCAGCGCTGCTCACGACGCGGTGGTCGGCGGGCATCGGCGCTCCATCCAACCGCCTGAACTAGAGCCCGTTTTGGAATTTCACGCCTCTCTGGGCGAGCAAATACCATGAGGAATGGCCTCTCAGACGTATGGTTCTGATC
>NZ_BMOM01000096.1 GCF_014647075.1 Deinococcus aerophilus
GGCGCGTTTCTCAAACCGAGTTGCAATGCGACGTGATCGCTTCAACCGATTCATCAACCGCTCAATCACATTCCGCTGTCGATAGCGATCCCGGTCGTACGACCGGGGCCGTTTATGGTCCCGTTTTGGAGGAACGACCAGCCGCATACCCCGACGGTGACAGCAACGATGAGCCTTCGCGCCACTGTAAGCCCGATCTGCCAGCACATACTGAGCGCGGACTCGCGGACGACCGCGCCCTGCACGCTTGACCTTCCCCGCATCCAGTAACTGTTCGAAGGCGGTCATCTCGTGGCGGTGTCCCGCGCTGAGCCGGAAGGCCATGGGCCTTCCGGCACCGTCGCACTTCAGGTGGATCTTCGTACCGAAGCCCCCTTGCGAACGTCCGAGCGCCTCGTCCCCTGCCCCTTTTTTGCTCCTGCAGCACTGTGGTGTGCCCGGATGATGGTGCTGTCGACCATGTGGACTGTCCAGTCGATCTCGCCGTTCCGATCGCGGTGTTCCTGAATTCGGGCAAGCA
>NZ_BMOM01000097.1 GCF_014647075.1 Deinococcus aerophilus
GCTCCGGATCTTCAGTAAAAACGCAGAATTCCTCGGCCAGCACGGATATTCACTGCGCTATGCAAGGTGCAACTCCTGAGTTCCTCGTACGGCCACGTCATGCTCGTCCAGGCCGCGCAACTTGTAAGCTCCAGCCTCACTGCTCTCGGCTTCGACCCTGGCGTTGAGCTCCTCACGCTCGTCGACGTGACCCATGAACTGCAACTCCACGTTGGTGGGCTCGCGTTTCTCGTCGGCAGCAGCCTCGGGCTCATGGCGGTCATTACTCTGGGTCATACACCCACCCTACCAAAGCACTCCTCCACCTCATCGGGTGTATTGAACGTGCCTGACCTCCTCGCGCCACATGGATTGCAGCGGCTTGGAGACCGCTGCCTGGCACTCGCATCCCTCCCTGGGCTCGCCTGGTATCTGGTGAATGAGGGTTGAGGGCTGGCGGCCTGACAGATTTTATGAGATTGGACGGAAAACGAGTTGCCAGCCGACCTCAAGGGTGGTTTGAGGAGGGGCGT